>JANQHP010000078.1 GCA_028282625.1 Rickettsiales bacterium
CTAACCGTACACCCTGGTGCGGGAACGGGTGATGATACGCTGGTGCACGCGCTGCTTGCGCACTGCGGCAACTCACTTTCTGGCATTGGCGGCGTGGAAAGGCCAGGCATTGTCCATCGGTTGGACCGTGATACCTCCGGACTCATGATTGTGGCCAAAAACGACGCAGCACATCAACATCTTTCGGATCAAATCCAGGCACGCACCCTTTCTCGTCACTATGAAGCGCTGGTCTGGGGTGTGCCCTGCCCGGAAGCCGGCACGCTTGATTACCCTATTGGCAGGCATCGAAAAGAGCGCAAAAAAATGGCCGTGATGCGCCAAGGCGGTAAGCAAGCCATCACGCACTACCACACCACCCATCTACTCGCGCACAAGCAGCTTGCCCTGCTCAAATGCCGCCTGAGCACAGGGCGCACTCACCAAATTCGTGTGCATCTTTCGCATATAGGGCATCCCCTGGTCGGCGACCCGCTATATGGGAGGCATTATGCCAAAATCCTACGCTCCCTTTCGGATGAAGCTGCCACCCACATCCTGCAATGTGGGCGCCAAGCCTTGCACGCCTGCCATATCGCGTTTATCCACCCGCGCACTGGTGAAAAACATGCCTACACACAAAGCATCCATGAGGGCACTCCCCAAGACATCTTCCAGCTACTCAAAGCACTGCAGAACACGGTATAAGCTGTACTGCTTGAAAAAACCACTTCCGGACGCTATATATAAACGTATAAACTCACACCATGCGACTGAAGTGATCTATTTATGAGCGCTGCACTACCCGTACTCAGTGAATCTGGCCTGTCTTCTTATATCGCACAAGCCAACCGCTTCCCTATGCTTGAAAAGCAGGAAGAAGTAGCACTCAGCCGTGCCTGGCAAGAGGAACAAGATGTCGAAGCGGCCAGAAAACTGGTCACCAGCCATCTACGCCTGGTGGTAAAAATTGCCATGGGTTTTCGTGGCTATGGCTTGCCTTTATTGGATCTCATTGGGGAAGGCAATATTGGCTTGATGCAGGCCGTGAAAAAATTTGACCCTGCCAAAGGCTTTCGTCTTTCCACCTATGCCATGTGGTGGATTAAGGCCTCCATCCACGAATATATTCTGCGCTCGTGGTCATTGGTAAAGGTCGGCACCAGCGCCTCACAGAAAAAACTCTTTTTCAATCTGAAGCGTTTGAAGCAGCGTATTGCAGGCAGCAGCAACCGCGCATTACGCATGGAAGAAGCAAAGTCCATTGCGCATGACTTGGATGTGCAGCCCGAAGAGGTGGTGGAAATGGACGCGCTAATGGAAGGCCACAACACCTCCCTCAATGCCTCCGTTGACCCAGATGGCAAGCATGAACTCATTGAGTATCTGGCCGATGAAAATCAGGACCATGAGAACACGCTGTCGCAGCATCAAACGTTGGATTACCGTCGTCGCTTGTTTTTAGACGCCATGCAGGCTCTCAATGAACGTGAGCAAGATATCCTGCAAAAGCGTCGCTTAAGCGAGCCCAGTGTCACGCTTGCCACACTGAGCGAGCATTACGGCATCTCACAAGAGCGTGTACGTCAGATTGAAAATCAAGCGCTCAAAAAAGTCACAGAAGCCATCCACCAAAACCCGCAGATTGAAGCGGCTTAAATCCACCCAAAGACTTTAACAGTGTTTAGAAATGCTTAGAGGTCATAGGCATGGCAAAGCGTGGCCTATGCCCATTTTCTGGCATAAACCTCACAAGAAGCCTGTCGTTTAAGCGCTGTTTTTCTTGTTTGCTTGAGCCAGTTCGT
Organism: Rickettsiales bacterium; assembly: GCA_028282625.1. Taxonomy (GTDB): domain Bacteria; phylum Pseudomonadota; class Alphaproteobacteria; order Rickettsiales; family UBA8987; genus JANQHP01. The sequence continues at coordinate 1,785 of JANQHP010000078.1, forward strand.
CTTTGACTGCCTCACGAATATACATCTTAATCTGTTGGAGCACTTCTGGATCCAAAGATTCTTGCGATCCATAGCGGCTGGCGGCAAAAGAACTCGCAGGGCGCTTCTCTGCGGCACCCTGGTAATTGGAGCTGTCCAAGCCCTGACGGATTAATTGACGGATGGCTCCACTACGCGTACGCACCCCTCGCTGGTCCGACCATTGGTCAATCTCTTCTATTTCTTCATCCGATAGCTGCAAGTGAATAGTACGCATATTTAGGCCATAAAATATTATCAAAAATGTACAATAGATGTTGACTTTATATACATTTTCTATATAAAAATCTACATAAATATGATTATAGCAGAAACATAGAGGTTGTCATGCCAAAAACTTCATCTACCTGTAGTAAAGATGAGCAGCGTATTGGAGCACGCATTCGGGAGCTACGCGTTCAGTGCGGCATCTCGCAATATGAACTGGGCAAACGGCTTAGTATCAGCCACCAGCAGCTGCAAAAATATGAGCAGGGTATCAACCGGGTCACGGCTTCTCGCCTGTACCAAATTGCGTCTATATTGCAGCAACCCATCAATAGTTTCTTTGAACCCCCTTCGGCGCATTTTGCCGAATCCAGTCGGAGTGGTCACATTAAAACGGACCGTGACTTAACCAAACTCATGCAGCTCTACCCGCGTATTCGCTCGCGCAAGTTCAAAAAGTTGCTACTAACCAGCGCACAAATCTTTACTGAAAAACCGGAGGAAGAAGATAGCGCCTATCATTAGGCACTATCTGGAATGGCCAGGTTACGTTTGGGAAGAGGCCTCCAGGGCATAATATTCTTCTCCAATCGCAATAGCTTGTCTGCCCTGCTCCACACGCCATGCGTTGGTATCACGCAACGAGTAGATACATCCGCAATATTCTTGTTTATAAAACGCCTCGCGCTTGGCAATCTCATACATGCGCGCGGCGCCACCTTCCTTACGCCAATTATAGGTCCAATATTCGATCCCCTCATAAGGCGCAGCAGCCCTGACGCCACAATCGTTGATCTGCTCCATATTTTTCCAGCGCGAAATGCCTAAACTGCTCGTAAACACCTCGAAACCATGCTCATAGGCATAAAGTGCCGTACGCGCAAAACGCATATCAAAGCACATCGTGCACCGTTTGCCGCGCTCCGGTTCATGCGCCATCTCTTTTGCACGCGTAAACCATTCCTGCACATCATAATCGGCGTCCACAAAATCAATACCCAACTCCTTGGCATAGCGGATATTTTCATCCTTACGCAGCAGATATTCTTTCTTAGGGTGAATATTAGGATTATAGAAAAAAATCGTGAGCTCAAGGCCAGACTTCACCATCGCCTCAATCACCTCGCCAGAGCACGGAGCGCAGCAGCTATGCAACAACACCTTCTTCACCCCACCAGGAGGCACAAGGTCAATCTCGGGGCGCGCTTCTAGAATATCGGAAGAAAGTGCCATGACAAAAAGGAGCCGCAAGGCCTACTCTTCAACAGGAGCAGAATTGAGTCGTTTGACCTGCGTACCTACAGGAGGCTTCTTGCCATCTTTGATCATCTGCATCAATTCTTCCACACGCTCAGGCGTGACATCCTCAAAATAATCATCGTTAATCTGCACCATCGGCGCATTCACACATGCACCCAGGCACTCCACCTCCACCACCGTAAAGTCGCCATCTGCACCGGTTTCACCCAACTTTTTTGTGCCAGCCTTATGCAAACACGCCTGGGTAATGGCGTCGCTGCCACGCAACCAGCAAGGCGTAGTACGACACACTTGCACAAAATGTTTCCCAATCGGCTTTAAATTGAACATGCTGTAGAAGCTTGCCACCTCGTAAACACGAATAGGCGCCACCTCAAGCAGCTCCGCAATATGGTCCATCGCCGCAATCGGCACCCAACCATAACCACCACCCTCGCTCTCACCCACCTGGCGCTGCGCCAGGTCAAGCAACGGGATCATCGCGCTTTGCTTGCGTGTTTTGGGGTAACATGCCAAAATCTCTTTGATGCGCTTCTTATGCTTGGCATCAAAAGCAAAATTCTTTGGCTGGTGGGGAGCAGGTTCGCGTGCAGTCATAAGGCAATACACTCTATGGATGCGCGCATACTACACAACCCTATCTTGGGAGCCAAGCATTATTATAAAAAATGCCGACCAAGGCAAGAATGCTTAGCGCCCACAACACCACATCATAAATATGGTAGGATAAGCGGTTTCCTATGTAATAAAAACCCGTTACAACCGCACAGAGCGCGTTTATGCCAATCCAACCAAGCAGTATGGTGAGGTAAAACATAATCGCCATGCCGTACACCGCGTCCATCAGCACCATAAAAAACAAGGCCCCATAGGCAAGGCAAAGTACAATAGACCATCGTAGTATTTTGAGCATGTTACATCCTCATATGCGCTAAAAAGCGCTGCATATCCTGTATTAAGTGGCAAGGCTTGTTAAACAGGAAGTTGCCATGCATAAGCGTGCAGCGCCCACTCACCATCAGCATATGCTCTACATCTGAAGGTGTCGTACAACCCATATAGAAATAATGGACCGTTGCACCACCGCCAAGACTATAGGCCGGCAAAGTAGAAGAGGCAGCCTCTGCTACACAATGCTGGCCTGGAAGCGGATCTGCTATATAAGAGCTTGGCGTAAAATAGAGCGTGCCATACCCCACCTTTTTGTTATTTGCCTGCGCCTCTCTCTTTAACACCTCATGCAGGCCTGCTTTGCTTGCCCTAGCACGCGATGCTTCATCCACATGTGCAAAAGGCACTTGGTGCACCTTAATAATGCGGTTTTGCTGCACACCCAAATCAAGAAATTCCAACGCGTTGCCTTTTTCACGCTGGCGCCACCCCTCATCTTGCGGCGGCAAAAAGCTGGCCCCTGCAAAAAACACCTTCTGTGTCTTGTTTACAGGCGTACCACACGCCGCAAGGACCAACACGAAACATAACGCGAGGAAGCGCATCGTTTATTTCCTAGCAATCAGGTGACGGTATGTGATGCGCTGGGCCAAAAACTTCCCAAGCGTACCAACCTCACATGTCTCATCAATGGTCACCGCATATGTATTGGAAATTTTACACGCCACGGCTGCGACCACCAAAAGAGAACGGTCTTCTGGATGCACACAGGCAGTATAATAGCTATAAAGCGAATCTCCTGCAAAAGAAGTCACCGATCCACTGGAAACCGTCCGTCCGGTCAAACCAACACAATATTGGTCCACACCAGGATGTTCTATGGGGCGCGTCACACCTGGACCAAAACCCATCTTGGACATATCATCCTGTGAAATGATTTGTAGCGCGCTATAAAATTTTTCTTTGGAAGCAAGCCACTTCTCTGCCTCCACTTGGTTGGTGGAGCGGAAACTCCGCACACTCGCCACTTCGTTCTTCATGCCCAAATGGCTTTGCTTACGAAACACCACCTCATCCGCCGTTTTCTGCATGTTCCAGCTTCCACTTTGTGGCGGCAACACCGAAACCCCAAGAATATGCACTGGTTGATCAGGCACTGCCGGCTGCATCGCCAATGGCATAGCACTACACGCAGCAAGCACCCCAATCAAAAACACGGATATCAATCGATAGCACATCAAGAGAGCCTCATAGAATATCTACAAAAATTGAAGCGCACACCATTCACGTGTGGCTTAGCATTTTGTTAACAGAATCTATGCTACACTACAAGAATAACAATCAAAATAGGGCAACCATGAGTGATGAGAATCACAACAAAGAGGGTACAACCAACCTTGAAGCGATCCGCGCAGGGCTAGAAGAAGCGCTGGCACTAGAAGAAGCGCTGGCAGGAGAAGAACTCTCCTTAGAGGAAATTCTGCACCAACCAAGAAAAGACAACATGCCACATATCGTGGAGCATATGGAAGTACAGCGCCAAGCACCTCTCTTTAGCAAAGATTTTTCTTTAAACAGTGATGGCGTAGATCTGGGTATTTCGTTCGATCGTCTCAGGCTAAGCAGCACATCAGAGCATCTTTCCACTGAGGGGTTAGATAAGAATGGAGACCAAGACCTAAACCTGATGTATGAAGGAAAGGGGTGGAAGGCTGGAATTGGTGCGGATGAAAAGGAAGGAAAAATAGAAGTTTCACTCCCTTCTAACACGAAGCTAAAAGGCTCCGTGCGTCCGGATGGAGAATTTCGCCTTGGTGCCTCGGTACCACTTTTTGGTAACGGAGGTAGCAACACGCCAGAGCGTTAAATGCGTTACCTTCTTAAGGTTGCCCCTAAAAACCCCTACCGATCCACCTCACCAAAGACAATATCCTGGCTATTAGGCGAAGAATCATCAATCATATGCTATACTAGACTCAATAAAGTAACTGTGAACAACATTATTTCTTTTTTCTGTTTTAATCAAAGTGCCTGAATTCAATATTATCAAAAAAACTATTCACTTCCTTTTGCACATCACATGTATCGTCCTTAAAGACACTGCTCAACGTGGACTTGCGACAAGAAAGTGAGGCTACCACTGAACGACGGCGGTCATGTGGATGCACACATGTCATTACATAATCATTAAGTATATAGCCTGTCGCCATAAGGGCAGCAATGCCCTTTCCTTCTTCAAGAGCCGTAAAATACAATCGCACACAATACTTTCCTTTTTCAGGATAAACACCACCTTGAATATCTACACCTGGCTTAAGAAGATCTGAATTAAATTCAGCAATATAAGAATCTAAAGCTATCTGTACAAATTCTTTTTCCGACCCAGCCTTTTCATCCAACGGCCATGGATTTGGATCAGATACACGAACAAACGCAATCAGTGTTGTAGTAGAGGATTTTTTTGCAGAGAAAACTACTTGCTGAGGTTCATTTGTAACAACCCCCCAACCATTTTTTTGTGGCGGCAGAACAGAGGCACCCTTAAGAAGAAAAGGCTTTGAAAAGTCATTAATTTCTTTTATCGGCACCTGCGAACTAGCACATGCAGTGATAAGAACGCAGAGAATTAATGCAACTATTCTACCCATCACAAATTCTTAAATTACCGATCCACCTCACCAAACACAATATCCTGACTGCCCAGTACCGCCGGTACATCCGCCAGCATATGTCCACGCGTCATGAAATCCATGCCCTGCAGATGCACAAAGCCCGGTGCTTTGATCCGGCAACGGTAGGGCTTATTGCTTCCATCGGATACCAGATACACACCAAACTCACCCTTGGGCGCCTCCACGGCGGCATAAATCTCTCCTTCAGGCACGTGATAGCCTTCGGTAAACAGCTTAAAGTGGTGAATCATCGCCTCCATCGACTCCTTCATGAGTTCCCGGGCAGGCGGGCTCACTTTAGGATCCTTTGTTTTCACCGCACCAGAAGGCATCTTTTCGACACATTGGTGGACCAATTTCACCGACTCACGCATCTCCAACATGCGTACCAAATAACGGTCGTAGCAATCCCCATGTTTGCCCACTGGCACTTGAAATTCCAGCATATCATACACATCATAGGGCTGTGACTTGCGTAAATCCCATGCCAGCCCTGAAGCACGCAACATGGGGCCGGAAAAACCCCAATCCAGCGCTTCTTCCTTGCTTACCACCCCAATATCCACCGTGCGCTGTTTGAAAATCCGGTTTTCGGTGAGCAGCGTTTCCACGTCATCAATATATTTGGGAAGCCCTTCAGCAAAAGCGGCAATATCCTCCAGTAACCCGGCAGGCAAATCCTGCGCTACACCGCCCGGGCGAAAATAGGCCGCATGCATACGCGAGCCTGAGACCCGCTCGTAAAACTCCATCACCTTCTCACGCTCTTCAAAGAGCCACAAAAGCGGCGTGGTTGCCCCCACATCCAAGGCAAAGGTGGTCACGTTCATGATGTGATTCAAAATACGCGTCAATTCTGAAAACAGCACACGGATATATTGCCCGCGCAGCGGCACCTCACACCCAAGCAAGCGCTCCACCGCCAAGGCATAAGCATGCTCCTGGCACATCGGCGACACATAATCCAGCCGATCAAAATAAGGCACGGCCTGTAGATAGGTTTTATGCTCAATCAGTTTTTCCGTGCCGCGATGCAACAAGCCAATATGCGGATCGGCGCGCTCTACCACCTCGCCATCCAGCTCTAAAATAAGACGCAGCACACCATGGGCGGCGGGATGTTGTGGACCAAAATTCAACGTCAGATTTTTAAGGCTAACCTCGGACAAAATCCTCTCCTCTTGTTCCTCATACTTGGTAGGCAATGGCAGCGTGCCTGTGCTTTTTAAAAAAGCTCTGCTTTAAGCAAGCGCATCGTAAACCAACGGCGCAGTGCAAGCAATAGTTATCACCACATCATGCCTTCCCCTTCCGGCAACAAAAAACAAAGCATACCCTGCTCTAATAGGCCCCAAACCATAAAGGCACCCACATGACCGAACTCCTTACCTTTGCTAGCAGTTATATCCTCTCCTTCCTTTCCACCTTCATCGCGCGTGGGCAGCAGATGCGCGCCGAGCAATATAAACACACACTTCAGCTCGCAGGGCTTAAGGAGCAAAGCACTCAAAGCGCCCGCGCAATCGCCGACCCATATACCAAAACCACCCGTCGCATGCTGGCGATCGGTGCCTATCTCGCGCTGATTGCTTTTCCGGTGATGGTGATCGCCCTGATGGATGTGCCTGTCTTTGTCGAAATCACCCAGCAAAAAGGCGGCTTCTGGATTTTCTCTTCCCCCAAAGAAGTCACCGAATTCGTCCCCTTACACGGCCTGGTCTTCCTCAAGGAATACCAATATATCCTGCTTGCGGTCTTCGGCCTCTATTTTGGTAACAACCACGCAAGGGGATGAGGAACAACCCCGTGGATCTTCCTGGTGGCTTTCCCAAGGGGGCAGTATAACGGTCACATCGGATGGATCCGGCAATGTGGGAAAAGGGACATTGGTGGGAAGAGGAAAATTGGTTGCGGGGGTAGGATTTGAACCTACGACCTTCAGGTTATGAGCCTGACGAGCTACCGGGCTGCTCTACCCCGCGACAATCTTATAGGCCCGGACTATGAAAGCCCGGTAGCAGTATTTGTTTTAACCGGCTTCGCCTTGGCGGACTGCTCTACCCCGCATTGGATTTTCTTGAGTCTCGTTAGAGACTTAGAAAAACTTACGCCCTCCGAAGCTTTAGCGAAGGAGGGCTAGTATCAAAAGAGGCCGCCATATTAACGAATAAGAAGCAGGAAGCAAGCGATTTTCTGCTTTTTATACAGAATCCGAACCCACGCCTTTTAACATATTTCTGCCTTGCGGGTAAAGTTATGCTGTGCATGCACCAAACGCGTGGTGCCAGTACGTGAGCGCATCACCAAGGTGTGTGTGTGTGCCCCACCTGGGTAGCGCCTCACACCCTCAAGCATCCAGCCCGTCGTCACACCTGTGGCAGAAAACATCACATCACCACATGCCAAATCATCCAGTTGATAGATCTTGTGAAAATCCGTAATACCCATACGCGTAGCGCGCGCCTTTTGTGCGTCACTGTCCACCTTGTCTCCCATATCATCGAACAAGAGCCGGCCTTGCATCTGCCCGCCCACACAACGCAACGCTGCTGCTGCCAACACACCCTCAGGCGCACCCCCAATACCACAATAAAGATCCACACCCGTCTCCGGGCGCGTCGCGGCAATAATACCCGCCACATCCCCGTCACCAATCAGTTGAATCCGTGCCTTCTGCTCACGCACACGCGCAATCATTTCTTCGTGACGATGACGGTCTAAAATCACCACCAGCAAATCCGAAACCTCACATTTTTTGGCACGGGCCAGGTTCTTTAGGTTCGCTTCAATACTATCCTCCAACACCACCACACCCTCTGGCAAGCCAGGCCCCACGGCGATCTTTTCCATATACACATCCGGAGCATTTAAAAAGCCACCTTCTTCTGCAAAAGCAAGTACCGCCAAAGCATTGGGCGCACCCTTGGCACAAATCGTTGTGCCTTCCAACGGATCCAGCGCCACGTCCACACAAGGCCCACTACCAGACCCCACTTTTTCTCCAATATACAGCATAGGCGCTTTATCACGCTCACCTTCACCAATCACCACCGTGCCGTCAATATCCAGCGTATTAAGGGCCGCGCGCATCGCTTCTACAGCCGCCGCATCGGCCGCTTTTTCGTCCCCACATCCCATAAAATGTGAGCAAGCCAGGGCAGCAGCTTCGGTCACACGTGCCGCTTCCAGGGCAAGGTTACGGCTTAAAGAGGGTAACAAAGCTTGATGATTCATCTATTTTCAGGTCCTAAATTCTTATGTTGCAGCGCAGTGTATAAAAAACCTGCCGCTTAATCCAGCGATTATACGCATAGCATCACGCCTTTTTCGGTCACAAAACCATCCAGTTTTTGATCATGTGCCGCGCAGGGAACATGTGACACTTGCTGAAAACTATACCCCACCCCCAGTGTAAAAAAAGGAGCATCACTCTGCTGCAACGCCGCCAGCGTCCGATCGTAAAAACCACCGCCCTGCCCCAAGCGTCCTCCTTTGGCATCAAAAGCAAGCAGCGGCACCAACAGCACGCTTGGTGTCAAAAGCTCCACACCCGGCATAGGCTCTTCCACGCCATATACAGGATGCAAGCGCAAGCGATCACCACGAGACCAGCGTCCAAATTGCAACAGACTCTTCGACTCTTCTATCACAGGCAAGCAAACCGTACATCGCTCCTCCTGCAATGCTTGTAAAAGCAAGGTTAGGTCCGGTTCCGTCTTCGCGGCACTGTAACCGGCCACCACCTCACCGGTTTCTAGCGGAAGATGAGCAAAAATATGTGCACATATCGCACGGTCATATTGCACCTTTTGTGTCGGCTCCAGCGCAGCACGGTGCTGGCGCATGGCTTGGCGCAAACGCTTCTTGGCCGCAAGAAGCCCAGCATCATTTAAAGTTGGGGGCGTCTCACGCAACGGTCACGGCACCAATAACACACATCACCCGATACAATCACGCTTCCGAAAAAGGTTCGGTCGCAGCCGCGCCAGATTCATCCTGAGTAATTTTCTCAATCCGCAACTTCACGTCATGCAGTTTTGTTTCGCATTGTTTTTTAAGCGCTACACCGCGCTCGTAAAGCACAATGGATTCCTCCAACGGCGTATGACCGCCTTCCAGTTTTTCCACCACTTCTTCCAGCTCGGCCAGTACCGCCTCAAAAGGTTGCTCCTCCGATGTTTTTTTACCTTGTTTGCTCATTGCTCTCTCCACTTATGATGCCAGCTTGCCATGGCATTGCTTATATTTCTTACCGCTACCACAAGGGCAAAGCTCATTACGTCCTACCCTTCCCCATGTGGAAGGGTCCGCAGGATCGCGCTGCCCTGCCTTTTTACGCGTCGCAACAGGCGCTTGCGAGGGTGGTGCATCTTTTTGGTCCGCCGGCATACGCGCCAGAGCGGGGTCCACACGCCCTTCTTGCACATTAGCCAGGGTTGGCAACGGTATATCTTGCGGACCTTCGCGAAGCTCCAAACGACACAGGCGGCTCACCACCATCTCTCTTAAATGCGCCATCATCGTGGCGAACATGGCAAAGGCTTCCCGCTTATATTCATTTAAAGGGTCCTTTTGTCCATACGCCCGAAGCCCAATGCCCTGACGCAAATAGTCCAGCGCATGCAAATGGTCTTTCCACAATTCATCCAGCGTCATCAGCAGCAAATGCTGCTTCAACTCTTTCATCACATTCTCACCATAAGTCTCTGTTTTGGCTTGAATATGCTCTTCAATTTTCTGCTGCACCTGCTGAATAATATCTTGCTCTGCCACGCCTTCTTCTTGTGCCCATTTCACCACCGGCATTTGCAGGCCCAACAAACGGAATATCTCCTTTTCAAGCCCTTCTGTGTCCCACTGCTCCGGATAAGATTTCTCAGGAATATGTGCCAACACCACCTCTTCGGCAATCTCCTCCACCATATCCAGGAAATTCTGGCTCACATCCTCGCTTTCCATGATCTCGCGACGTTGTTCAAAAATCACCTTCCGTTGGTCATTCATGACATCGTCAAATTTCAGCAGCGTTTTACGCATTTCATAGTTGCGCTCTTCCACTTTCTTCTGGGATTTCTCCATCATCCTTGTAATCAAAGGATGAGAAATAGGCTCACCCGGCTCACCCATTGTGCCGAGCACCCAATCCATTTTCTTGTCTGCGCCAAAAATACGAATCAAATCGTCTTCGGCTGAAAGGAAAAACTTAGAATAGCCGGGGTCTCCCTGACGCCCCGAGCGCCCACGCAACTGATTATCAATCCGGCGACTCTCATGACGCTCCGTACCAATGACACACAGCCCACCCGCCTCTAGCGCAATGGCCTTATCCCGCTCCACCTGCTTGGTAATATCACCTTCTACCTTCTTACGTTTTTTTGCGTCCGTCACATCTTGGACCTTAGCAGCAATCATCATCTCCACATTGCCGCCCAACTGAATATCCGTACCGCGCCCTGCCATGTTGGTGGCAATGGTCACCGCAGAAGGGCACCCTGCCTGCGCAATAATCGTGGCCTCTTGCGCGTGATAGCGTGCGTTGAGCACGTGATGGGCAATCTTGGACTTTTTCAGCATCCGTGAAAGATACTCCGAGCGTTCAATGCTTGCGGTACCCACCAACACCGGCTGCTTGTTCGCCACTCGCTTTTTAATTTCTTCCACAATTGCTTCGTATTTTTCCTCTGCCGTACGATAAATCGCATCATCATCGTCCCGGCGAGAAATGGGCCTGTTTGTCGGCACTTCCACCACTTCCAACGAATAGATATCGGCAAATTCATCGGCTTCCGTTAACGCCGTTCCGGTCATACCCGACAAGGTCGGATACAGGCGGAAATAATTTTGAAACGTAATGGAAGCAAGCGTTTGGTTTTCATTTTGAATCGGCACACCTTCCTTGGCCTCCAGTGCCTGATGCAACCCCTCGGAATAACGCCGCCCTTCCATCATCCGACCCGTAAACTCATCAATAATAATAATTTTTCCGTCCTTGACGATGTAGTCTTTGTCTTTTTCAAAAAGCACATGGGCTTTGAGCGCCTGATTAATATGGTGCACATGCGCCATATGCTCCAAATCGTAAAGATTCCCCTCCGGAGGCAATTGCTTGTCTTGCCGCAGGCAATCTTCAAGAAAGCTGATACCCTCTTCTGTCAGCGACACACTGCGCGCCTTTTCATCTTTCTCATAATGTTCCGGATTTAGTCGCGGAATATAGCGATCCAATGCCACATAAAGGTCGGTACGGTCTTCTGCCGGACCGGAAATAATCAACGGGGTCCGCGCTTCATCAATCAGGATAGAGTCCACCTCATCCACAATGGCATAGTGAAAGGGGCGCTGGACCATATCCTTCTTGGAAAATTTCATATTGTCGCGCAAATAGTCAAAACCAAACTCATTGTTGGTGCCATAGGTAATGTCGCATAAATAGGCCTCCCTGCGCTCTTCTTCGGGCATGTTGCTATAGATGCAACCCGCACGCATCCCAAGAAACGTAAATACCTGACCCATCCATGCACAGTCACGCTTTGCGAGGTAATCATTGACTGTCACCACATGCACGCCCTTCTCAGAAAGCGCATGCAAATACGCCGCCAAGGTTGAAACCAGCGTTTTACCTTCACCGGTTTTCATTTCGGCAATCATACCGCGATGCAGCACAATGCCTCCAAGCAACTGCACATCATAATGCCGCTGGCCTAGCGTTCTTTTGGCTGCCTCGCGCACGGTAGCAAAGGCCTCCACCAAAAGATCATCCATTGCCTCACCCTGTGCAAGGCGCGCACGAAACAGCTCCGTTTGCCCCACAATCTGCGCGTCTGTCCATGTGGCAATGTCCGCTTCAAGCGCGTTAATTTCTTCCACCAACGGCTCTATCTTGCGAATCATTCTGCTATTGGCTGTACCAAACAAGCCGCCAATCCAGTGTTTTAACTTAGTCATTCTACCATTACTATTTTAAGCCTCTTAAAATACGAGAGACCTTCATACAAGAAGCCGCCTGACTATGCAAGATGCGCCCGCAAGGAGTCCTTATTTGTGGACAGTTTTTATGGCTTATGCCAACATTGCACCAATAAGTTTAATCCATCAATAAACTCTTGCTGCTGCTTGTGATCTTTCGATGTCAGCTCTACCGAAACGTCTTTCAACCCCACACCACAACTCTTAGAAATAAAATCCGGCCATTGCTGGAACACCACCACATTCATCACAGAGGAAAACACACCATGGCGGGAAAGTAATTGCTCGGCGTGACGGTACTCTTTTTCCTTTTTGGCATTCCAAAACGGGTTTAAAGATTTTTTGGCCGGTTGCTCTTCCATATCTTTGGCATAATGCATCGCACGAAGTTTCATATTCCCAAAGCGGATGTGATGCAGCCAACGCAAATGTACCGCAGCCCAGTGTTGCTCTTTTGATATCATACCAAACCGTAAGCACACATCCAGCGGCTCATCGGTCACACCAAGTGCGCGCTTGCGTTGAAGTTCTTTGGTACCTTTATCCGTTGTTTTTTGCTCCGCACGGGGTCGACCACGACGTATAGAAAAGCGCATATGCCCTCCTGTCACTAACATTGATGTATGAAAACGAGTGAAAGACTAGCGCGATGATGCACGCATGAAAGCTGGATGAGTCACTACCGTCGCGGAAACAGCCACCTCCTCTTGTGCCTCTTCCATGGCAGAACTAGAGGGCACAGAGCGTTTTGGCTTGTGATGCACACGCCATTTGCAACCACGAGCCATGGCTTCTTTGGCTTTCTTGCGCACATAATGTGGGGGCAAATTAGCAAGATGACACACTAGATCAAACTCTTCTGACACACCGGAAAGCCAGGCAATAGCCCGCGCTTTTTCTTTGCGCAACTCCATTTTAGCCGAGTTGCTACCGGCATCCATTAACGCCTGCGTAATCACCGCACGCCACAAAGAGGTTTCCGACGTCATACATGCGTTAGAACAAATCTGTTCCTCTGCTGCCACTTCCAATGGAAGCGAACCCTCTACAACATAACCCATGATCAACCCTTTCTCCTATACGATAAGAAATGTACTATAATAAAACGGTCGTAATCGCAACTTATTTTGTTACTTAGGGTTGATTGCACATCAACCTTTGCTCCTATAGGTATAATGATTTTTCCGACTGCGGAAGGGATGAATGTGTCTTTTTTTGTGACAACTATACTCTGTGGGATAAAAAATCGCTTTTAGTCCTATATCAAAGGGATAATTGTCTTTTGGATGAAACATCCTTATACTGTTTCCGTCTTGAATAACCAAAAAAACCCCTGAACTATGGCACCTATTGTCACCCGCTTTGCACCCTCTCCCACCGGCTTTTTGCATATCGGTGGCGTACGCACGGCGCTGTTTAATTGGCTCTTTGCCAAACATCATGGTGGCACATATCTGCTGCGTGTGGAAGATACCGACCGTAAGCGTTCCACACCTGAGGCGGTAAACGCTATCATCCAAGGCCTAGAGTGGATAGGCCTAGAACCCGATGAAGCCCCCATCTTTCAATCCGAGCAGCAAGCACGTCATGCAGAAATCGCCCAGCAACTGGTGGATGAAGGCAAAGCCTATTATTGCTACTGCACTTCAGAAGAGCTTGCCGCCATGCGCGAGGAGGCAGAAAAGCAAGGCAAACCGACAGGCTACAACCGTATGTGGCGCGAAAGCACCGCCACGCCGCCCGCAGGCATCGCGCCAAGCGTCCGGATCAAAGCACCGCTTGAGGGCAGCGCTACCATCGCCGATGCCGTGCAAGGTGATGTGACCACGCCTTACGCGGATATGGATGATTTCGTGATTCTGCGCTCCGATGGCACGCCAACTTACATGCTTTCGGTGGTGGTGGATGACCATGACATGGGCATCACCCACATTATCCGTGGGGATGACCACCTCACCAACGCGTTTCGCCAAAAGATTCTTTACGATGCGTTGGGCTGGCAAATGCCTATCTGTGCCCATATCCCTTTGATCCATGGCCCGGATGGTGCCAAACTTTCCAAGCGTCATGGCGCGCTGGGCATTGAAGCCTACCGCGAGATGGGCTATTTGCCTGAGGCGCTACGCAATTACCTGGTGCGGCTTGGCTGGAGCCACGGGGATGCGGAACTCTTCACCACCGAGCAAGCCATTGCTTGGTTTGGGCTGGAAGCCATTGGCAAAGCGCCTTCGCGTATCGACTTTGACAAAATGCAGCATACCAATGCGCACTACATCCAGCAGATGGACGATGCAGAACTTGCCATGCAACTGATGCCCTTTTTGCCAGGCGAGGCCGCGTCCAAGCAAGAAGAACTCACGTGCGGTATGGCGATGCTAAAAACCCGTGCCACCACGCTCAAGGAATTGGCAAAGCAAGCCGCCTTTTTGCTTGGGCCTGTGATGCCGGAAGATGATAAGTCTGCTTCACTCCTAAAAGAAGGCACACCACATCTTCAAGCTTTGCTCCCGCTGCTGCAAGCCATCAACCCTTGGGAAAAGGAAGCTCTTTCAGCCCAGATCAAAGACTATGTGAGCGTGCATGCACTTTCCTTTGCCAAGGTCGGCATGCCGCTACGCGTAGCGCTCGCCGGCAGCACAAAGGCACCGGGTGTCAATGACATCATGGCAGCACTTGGCAAGGAAGAAACCCTGCAGCGTTTGCAGGCATCTCTCTAAAAGGAATATCACCATGACCGTTCTTCCTCTCGTTGTGGCGCCTGATCCTAGGCTGAACCAAAAATCAGCGCCTGTGGAAAAGGTGGATGATAGCATCCGCGCGCTGGTGCAAGACATGCTCGAGACCATGTATGCCTCCAATGGCATTGGCCTAGCCGCCGTGCAGGTGGGTGTGCACAAGCGGATTTTGGTGATGGATGTGGAGCATGGCTCGGACCGTTACCCGGATACAGAGGCAAGCGAAGGCAAAAGCACACCGCTGGTGCTGATTAACCCGGAAATCGTGGAAAGCTCGGCGGAGCAGAATGTCTATGAAGAAGGTTGCCTCTCCTTCCCTGGGCAATATGCCAAGGTGGAGCGGCCCAAAAGAGTGACGGTGCGCTACCTGGATACGCAAGGCAAAGAGCAGCATTTGCACGCCGATGGCCTGCTTGCCACTTGCGTGCAGCACGAGATGGACCACTTAAACGGCGTGGTGTTTGTGGACCATATATCCCAGCTTAAGCGCGGCATGCTTATGCGCAAACTGGCCAAGCAGCAGCGCAAAAGTTAGGGTTTAGGGGTGGGAGTTTAGTGTTTAGTTAGAAGTTCCAAGCTGTAGATTACAAGCGCTTCATGCTCTGTCATCCCGTGTCTCCTTTATCCCCTCTCCCCTCCGGGGGAGAGGGTTAGGGTGAGGGGGTGTACTCTTTATTCAAGCAGAGGCCCTTAAATACCCAAAAACGTTAAACCGGACCCACAATGTGGGCCCGGTCTGGGTTCATCTTGGCGTGATGGCTCACTCATTCAGGAGGGTAGCCTCTGTCTTTGTAATAAA
>JANQHP010000095.1 GCA_028282625.1 Rickettsiales bacterium
TCTCCTAACTGTCGGAGTACACTTCTCACCACACTTGCTGCTTCTTGATCAGGTCTTCCGCCTTCACGTTCCATTGCTTCTTCGGGCAAATTGCAAGCGGCTGGACTTGACATTCCGGCGGAGAGCTTAGAGTTGCTCGAAGAAGCAATGGAACGTGAAGGCGGAAGACCTGATCAAGAAGCAGCAAGTGTGGTGAGAAGTGTACTCCGACAGTTAGGAGAGCTTTCCACCCAAATCGCCGCGAACGACCTGGAGCGCTCCGCTGTGGCCCCAGAACAGCGTCGAGAAATAGGAGGGTAAGCCATGGCACAGGCAACGGCACGTTACGCCAAAACCATTCAGCAGCAGCAAGGCCGGGTGTATGGCCTTTCCAGGCAGCCCAAGGAGGGCGCGCGCGTATGGTATTATCTGCTGGTGGACCCGCGCAAGGAAAAACGGTTCTTAACTCTTTGGAACGGCAATAAGGCGCTGGATTTGGCCGATTTCGGCGAGGTGATTGCTCGCGGGTTCGGCACCGCCCCCAAAGAGCTCGCCGCCCAACTGGCCGCAGAATATGACCTGATAGTGCACGCATAGGAGAATCAAACGATGCAATCGACCTACGCAGCATGGAAAAATATTTTCCGCAATATAGATGAAGTAGATGCTTATTTCCAATTGCATGAAGTCGATGATCGAGGCCGGATGACCTTTTTATACAGTATCTCCAACTTTGGTCCAAATGAAAGAGGTGCGATTGAGCATGTGCTGGCGGAGATGGGCATAAACGATGTGCAGTGGCTGGAGCCCACCCCAGGCACCAATCTGCACCGTCTAGCGTTTCCAGCAGCACAGATTTTTCACTTGATGGATGCTATAGAAGGCCGCGACCTTGCAGAAGGCACCTATACCGCTACCGAATCAGCGGGAATGGATAACGATTGGTTAGCTGACTTTGTGCTTTCCGAAGAACCACTCCAGCAGGAACACATGACGCCAGCAGAGGTGCAGCGTGAAAACGAAGCAATGCTTTTTGTCGATGCATGGCCTGAACTGCCCGAGCGGCAGGAATTGCGGGACCACTTGTACCAACCCTACGAGCCGCCCATTCATGCCTCGCGCCATTTGCCCATCGGCGCGGTGGATGACCCCGGACATGAATTTAAACAGGCACAGGCTGCCTTAGTAGCGCTGGGCGTGCCGAAAGAGCATATTGCCTATGTTGCCGTAAATGATACGGTTGAGTGCAGGAATGTGCTTTCCATTCTCGTCTCCGAAGCGGCATATGATCAATGTGTGGCACCCAATATTGAGCTTTGGGGTCCCTTCCAGCGCGGCGAAACGACCGAGCCACCCGAGCAGAGCTTGCGCTTTGGCGCACAGCAAAGCACCGAAATTCCAGCAAACGATGCAGACCGCAATCCAGCTGGAGAGCAACGAGAAAATAGACGGTAGGCATTATGTTATGGGGGCTCATCTTTTAAGGAGTGGAACCTCCTTATTCCCCCGTTGCTTGGATGCCCAGCCGTTGGATTTCCCAGGTGAGGTCGATGCCGCTTTGTGCTTTGACTTTGGCGCGGACGTTTTCGCCCAGGCGTTCCAGCTCGCAGGCGGTGGCGTGGCCGGTATTTTCCATGAAATTGCAATGCTGCTTTGAGACCATGGCGCCGCCCTCGCGCATGCCACGACAGCCCGCTGCCTCAATCAATTCCCACGCTTTTTTGCCACCTGCTTCTGCTGCCGAAGGGTTTTGAAACGTGCTGCCGCCGGTCCGCGTGCGGATGGGTTGGGTCGTGCTACGTTTTTCCTCGATTTCTCGCATGCGCGCGGCAATCTCTGCCTTGTCTCCTGGCGTGCCTTTCAGCCTTGCTGCGGTAAAGATCCATTCATGGCCCAAGGTTTGATGGCGGTAGGAAAAGCCCATTTCACTTGCTTCAAACACACGGCGCTCTCCGGTCAAAGAAATGGCTTCCACGCTCTCAAGCACATCCGCGATCTCGCTGCCATACGCCCCCGCATTCATGGCAACCGCGCCCCCCATCGTGCCCGGAATGCCGGAAAGAAACTCGAGCCCGGCCAGGCTTTGCTCACAGGCTGCCTGGGCCACCTGTGCGTCCGGTGTGGCAGCCCCAGCAAGAAGTGTGGTGCCTTCTGGCTTTATGCCGACAAAGCCGCGCCCAAGACGGATGACCACACCGGGAATGCCGCCATCGCGCACCAGCACATTGGAGCCAAGCCCGAGAACGCATACCGGGATTTCTGCCGGCTTTTGCGTTAAAAAATGTTGCAGATCCGCGACATCTGCCGGGCGGAAAAGGATGTCTGCCGGGCCGCCCACGCGGAACCAGACCGACTCGGCAAGCGACACCTGCAGGCGCACCCGCCCGCGTATGCCTTCGATGTACTGCAACCATGGCGGTGGGGTTTGTGCCACGAGAAGGGCCTTAGGTAGTGGATGTGACGTGATCCAGCATGGCGGGCAGGGCGTAAGACCATGTGGTGTTGTCGCCTGCGCCCATGCATAGGACCCGGTCGCCAGATTGCACACCTTGCGCCAGCAAGTATGCTGCTAGCGCATGGGCCATGCCTTGCGGGGTTTCTTTGATATAGGCGGCGCGCATGCCGGCCTCCTGCAAGGCTTTGGCCAGCACCGCGCCGCTCACGCCTTCAATGGGCGGCTCGCCAGCGGCATAGACATCGCTGATCAGCACATGGTCTGCCTGGCGAAGGGCTTCGCAGAAATCGGTAAACAGCGCCTCCAGCCGGCTATAGCGATGCGGCTGAAGAATTGCCCACAGCGTTGCTTCTTTGGGCATGGAGGTGCGCGCGGCCGCAAGCGTGGCCTGCACCTCGGTCGGGTGATGGGCATAATCGTCGATGATATGCACGCCGCCGGGCGTACCGGTTAGGGTAAAGCGACGTTTGACGCCGGCAAAATGCTCCAGCCCTTCTTGAAGGACGCCAGGCGCAATGCCAAGCGCATGGCCAGCGGCGGTTGCGGCCAGTGCGTTGGCGATATTGTGCTGACCGGGCAGGCACAAGGTAACTTCTTTTAAGAAACACGCCCCTTCTTGGTAGATATCAAAGCACACGCCTTGATCGGTGGTGTGGACATGCTGTGCGGTCCACATGGCTTCTTCTGCACCGATGGCATAGGTGATGATGCGACGATCCTGAATGTGCTCGGCAAGCCCGCGTACGGCCGGATCGTCCACGCATAAGATGGAGGCGCCATAAAAAGGGATTTGCTCGATAAAGTGCAAGAATCCCTCTTTTAAGGCGACATAGCTGCCCCAATAGTCCAAATGTTCCGGGTCGATATTGGTGACTACCCCGATGGTGGCGGGTATTTTTAAGAACGTGCCGTCGGACTCATCGGCTTCGGCGACCAGCCAATCGCCGCTGCCCAGATGTGCGTTGGCGCCATACGCGTTGATGATGCCGCCATTGATGACGGTGGGGTCCATGTTGGCGGCAGAAAGCAGCGAGGCAATGAGTGAGGTGGTGGTGGTTTTGCCGTGGGAGCCTGCGACGGCAATGGTGGCTTTAAGCCGCGCGATTTCCGCCAGCATTGCCGAGCGTCGGATCACGGGGATGCCGTGTTGCTTGGCGGCGATAATCTCAGGATTGGAAAGGGGTACGGCGGTGGATTTAACCACAACGGTTGCCTCTTGGATGTGCGTGGCCTCATGTCCGACATGGACGGCAACGCCCATGGTGCGGAGCCGTTTTAAGATGGGCCCTTCCTGCTGGTCGGAGCCGGAGATGTCGTAGCCCAGATTGTGCAGGATTTCGGCCATGCCGCTCATGCCGATGCCGCCAATACCCACAAAATGGATGCGACCAATACCAAGCGACATATGGGGAGTGCAGATCATGGCATAGGTGGGGGGTGTTGTGGAGCGGTTCAGGCGTTAAAGCGGTGCTAGCACCATGATCAGCTGGCGGCCTTCCACCTTGGATTCCTGCTCCATCTTGCCCAGATCTTCGACGTCTGCCACCATGCGGGCGAACAGATCTTCGGCCAAATCCTGATGGGTGATTTCCCGCCCACGAAAGCGCAGGGATACCTTCACTTTATCTTTGTTTTCCAGGAATTTGCGTGTGCTTTTTAGCTTCACCTGGTAGTCGTGTTCGCCGATATTCACCCGCATCTTGATCTCTTTGATGTGGGTCACTTTCTGTTTCTTTTTGGCCTGCTTCTTTTTCTTGCTGGCCTCAAAACGGAACTTGCCATAATCCAGGAGCTTGCATACCGGCGGCTCGGCCTGAGGCGCGACTTCCACGACATCCACCCCGGAGGCCCTGGCACGTGTGATGGCATCGGCAAGCGAAAAAACACCCAACATTTCGCCTTGAGTGCCGACCAGCCTTATTTTTTCGTGAGGTATATCTTCATTTGCGCGGGGAATATGGTCCCCTTTACCGGATGTAGAAATAGTACACTCCTTTTCCTTGTGTGATGGGTGGTACGCCCGAGTTTGGTGTTATCCTGATGATGCTGTGCCACGCTCGGTAGGCAGCGCCTTTTGCGCTACTTCTTCGCGCAGTGTATCCACACAAGCAGGAAGTGCAAGTGTTTCCTGACGTTTGCTGCCAAGACGCCGCATGCTCACGGTCTTTTCTTCGGCTTCACGCGCGCCAATGGCCAAAATCACGGGCACTTTGGCGTGCGAATGCTCGCGGACTTTGTAGCTGATCTTTTCGTTGCGCAGGTCGAACTCCGCACGCAGTCCGGCAGCTTCCAGCGCTTGTTGCACCTCTTTGGCGTAGTCGTTGCCCGCATCGGTGACGGTGGCGACCACCGCCTGC
>JANQHP010000097.1 GCA_028282625.1 Rickettsiales bacterium
CGGCGGCATTACGGCGCGCGCAGCCTGATGCTTCGCTCTATTACGCGCAATTGCAGGACTGCGTGGTGGCATGGGCCGAGGACAAGAAGGCTTTGCAGACGTACGAAAAAACTGTGTGTTTGATCCATGTGGTGGAGGCTTTTCTTGCACTGTATACCGCGCAAAAGCAACGACGCGGGATGCTGGATTACCATGATTTGATTTTGAAGACGGTACAATTGCTGGAACGCCCGGGCTCTTCGGCCTGGGTGATGTATAAGTTGGATAGTGGAATAGAGCATGTGTTGATTGATGAGGCACAGGATACCAGCGCCTTGCAATGGCGGATTGTGGCGGCGCTATGTGCGGAGTTTTTTGTCGGTAGTGGTCAGCAGGAAACCGCGCGCACCTTGTTTGTGGTGGGGGATAAGAAGCAATCGATCTTCAGTTTTCAGGGGGCCAGCCCTCACCTGTTTTCTTCGATGCAGCGTGGTTTGGCCGAGCAAGTGATACACGCGCAGGGAAGATGGCGGGAGGTGCAGCTGGACTATTCCTTTCGTTCGACCTCGCAGGTGCTGCAGCTGGTGGACGCGGTGTTTTTGGATCCGGCGCAGCGCCAGGCGTTTGGTGTAGAGGATATGCTGGTGCAACACCGCGCGCACCGCTACCAGGCGCCCGGGCGCGTGGAGGTGTGGCCTTTGATTGAAAAAGCCGAGGCCTCAAAGGAGCCCACGTGGCCGATTTATACGGCGTATCAGGGGGAAAAAGATGCGGTGCAATTGCTGGCCCAGCGTGTGGCTTCGACGATTGCTTCCTGGTTGAAGCAGGGGCGCTTTTTGCCGGCAAAAAACCGATCGATACAGGCCGGTGATATTATGATTTTGGTACGCCGCCGCGACCGGTTGGTCGATAGTCTTCTGCATGCGCTAGAAAGCCACCAGGTGCCTGTGGCAGGGCTTGATCGGTTGCTTTTAACCGAGCATGTGGCGGTGATGGACCTTATGGTGCTAGCCGATTTATTGCTGCATCCTGAGGACGATCTGGCGCTGGCCACGGTGTTGCGTTCGCCGCTTTGTGGCTTGGAGGAAGAGGCGCTGTTTCGGCTGGCGCATGACCGCGGCGCGCAATCTTTGTGGGCAAGGTTGGAAGCCTATCAGAAAAAGGAACAGGCTTTTGAGGAGAGTTATCGTTTTTTGAGCGCGCTCTATGCGATGGTGGATTTTATGACGCCCTTTCACTTTTTTACGCAGGTGCTGGATGTGTGGGGCAAGCGTCGTGATTTTATCCGGCGTATGGGGCAGGAGGTGCTCGATCCGTTGCAGGTTTTTATGGAGAAAACGCTGGAATATGAGCGGACCCATGTGCCTTCCCTGCAAGGATTTTTGCACTGGCTGCGCAGTGGCGGCATGGAGGTGAAACGTGACTTGGAGCAGGGCACGGATCAGGTGCGTATCTTAACGGTGCATGGTGCCAAAGGGTTACAGGCACCGGTGGTGTTGCTGCCCGATACAACGCAGGTGCCACGCAAGCGGGCTTCGGTGCTGTGGGAAGAGGAGAAGGGCATGCCGGTCTATGTGCCCGCACGCGCGGGGCTTCCAAAAAGCTGTGCGGCGTTGGTGGAAAGGGAGGAATCGGCGCAGTATCACGAATATATGCGTTTGCTGTATGTAGCACTCACCCGGGCAGAAGATGAGCTTTATGTGGCGGGTGCGCTTGGCACGACGGCACTGGATGCACGTAGCTGGTATGCGCATATTGCAGCGGCGATAGCGCAGATGCCTGAGGCAGCGTCCACAAAACTTTTGCCTACGATGGATGCGGCGGAAGCGGCACCGGGATGGGTGCTGTGTGATGAGGTGGCGTACCGTGATGTGGAGGAGGGGGCGATATCTTCTGTGCCGACTGAAGAGGCAGAAGACATTGCGCTGCCTGACTGGGCGGTGGAGACATCGGTTGCGCCCAAGGAAACAGCGGTGCATTACGTGGCTCCATCGCGGGGTGTGGAGACGGAGGCCAGCGCGCCTACGTTGCCGCATGAAGAGGCGGTGGAATACGGTAAGGCGGTGCACCGCTTGCTGGAAATGCTGCCCGAGATTGAGGATACGGATCAAGAGGACGTGGCCAGGCTGCTATTGACGCAAGACTATCATTTTTCTGCAGCGGATATGGAACGGGCCTATCAGACGGTGGCGCGTGTGTTTGAGGATGAGGATTGCCGCCAGTTTTTCGGTCCAGGTAGTATGGCGGAGGTGCCGCTTGCAGGTTTTATCACGACGAAAGAAGGGAAAAAGCAGCCCTTTGCCGGTCAGGTGGACCGTCTGGCTTTTGAAGGAGGGGTGTTGCATGTGATCGATTATAAATCCGGTCGCGATATACCGGATGGTGTGGAGGGTGTGCCGCAGGTCTATCTGAAGCAGATGGCGATTTACCGCAGCTTGCTGGAAGCGATTTATCCCGACCATCAGATAAAGAGCTGGCTGCTGTGGACGGCAGGCCCGGTGCTGATGGAGTTGCCAGCAGAAAGCTTGCAGAGGGCTGGACCTTGATTTTAGAACATAGGCTTATTATATAGAAACTATGGGGACCTACACTAGAGAATGAAAAGGGTCATATCATGGCAAACGAAACAAACGATCAGGATTTTACACGTGACGTGAAGGAAGCCACGCTTCCGGTATTGGTGGATTTTTGGGCCGAGTGGTGCGGGCCTTGCCGCCAGCTTTCCCCCATTGTGGATGAGGTGGCAGAGGCGTTGGATGGTAAAGTGGATGTATACAAGGTCAATATTGATCAAAATCCCGAAACGCCGACGGAATATGGTGTGCGAAGCATCCCAACCTTGATGCTTTTTCAAGATGGCAAGGTGGTTTCCACCAAAACCGGTGCGTTACCGAAGCAAGCGTTGCTTGGATGGATTGAGGAAAGCCTTTAGCACCTGTTGCCCAAGGTGTGGGTGCCGCTGCCCCAAAGCACCAGCGTTTTTTATAGAGCTATGTTGGCTCTATAAGTAAAGGGCGTATGCCTAGAAGCGGTAGGCCACCCCTACACCGAAAATCCATGGATCAAGGTCCACATCGGCTCTGATGGCACCGCCGTTAATGGAAACATCGGTGTTGTGGTAGACTTTCTTCACATCGAAGTTGAGTGCCCAATTTTCATCCAGGCCAATATCCATGCCTGCTTGTAGGGCATACCCGAACCCGTTTTCATACTCAATGGACGTGACGGCTCCTGGGTCTTCATTGTAATAGAAAATATAGCTTAAGCCCGCACCAAGATAGGGGCGCCAGGTGCCTTCGGGGTTAAAGTGGTATTGCGCGGTGAGGGTGGGAGGCAGGACCCAAACATCGCCAAGATTGGTGCCGTTATTGGCGGCCATATCATGTTTGGAGGTGGCAAGAATCAGCTCGGCTGCTACATGCTTGGTGAAAAAGTAGGTGAAATCCAACTCCGGGGTGAATGCATCTTCGGCGGAAACATCGGCGGCCAGGCCGGTGACGGTGCTGCTTTCATCAGGGTCCACATTGATGGCCCGTAAGCGAATGATCCAGCGCTCCTTGTTGCCAAAGTCAAACAGAGGCATGGCGCCGGACTTATCTGCTTGTGCCTGTTGTGGCGCACTTAACCCAACCAGGGCAAGTGTTATAATGACGGTGAGGTACAACAAAGGACGCATGATCATTTCTCCAGATTAGAAGAGGAAGCAAGGAGGGTTAATAGTAGCAGCATGGGAAAAAAATACAATTAAAAGTTGATGATGTGCATGGATTTACCAAGGAATAGCACGATGCTGTTTGGCCTCCTGCAGGGACCGTGGCAAACGCGGCAGCGCATATTGTGGGTCAAAGGCGTTGCCATATATTTTTGCGGGTGGCACGGCGTGTGTATGAAGGCCGTGTTGGACGCCGTACAGTATGGCGGCCATGGCTTCTTCCGGGTTGGCATCCGCACCTGGCACGCGGTGTTCGATGTGGCGCAGATGTGGTGTGGCGGTGCTGGATGGGATACGCAGCGCGGTGGTACGGTTGTTGCCGCCCCAGCTGATGGTGGTGGGCGCGTGGTTATATTGTTGCAGGGGAGACGCGTCGCTGGAAGGCGTATTTTTTTCAGCACTGAAGCGTGCGTAGGAGGCTTCAAACGGGGCAAAATACACCATGGAAGAGGTCATGGTCTCACATAACCCTGCGATGCTATGCAGCATGACATCGCTTTCCTGATCTGTTTCCGGTGAGGCTAGTGGGTAGTTTCCCTCTTCATCTTGCAAGTAGATATGCAAGTGCATGCTGCATCCGGGCTGATCTGCAAAGGGTTTGGCCTCAACATGTGCTTTGCAGCCTGCTTTTTGGGCAAGATCACTCAGGATGGTTTTGACGTTATGCAGTGTGGCCGCAAGTGCTAGAAGGTCGGAGGTAAAGGGCAGGGAAAGCTCATACTGCCCCTTGCCCACTTCGCGCTCCAGGCTGTGGAGGGTGATATGCTGTTTTT
>JANQHP010000111.1 GCA_028282625.1 Rickettsiales bacterium
CAAAGCGTGGCAAAGGCGGCTTGTTTTCGTTCGCGCTTCCGCTGGTTGGAAAGGCAATAAGGGTAGATACCACAAGGCTGAACACAAGAGGCAGGCAGAAATATTTCATCATGCGATTATACCACGTTAAAGACGCTAACATACAGCAGTGTAATCGTACAGACAAGGTAGGCCAAAACAACCGAGATGCGCAGGCCCAAATGGTAAGAAGCACGCTGGATATTGCTTGCTTTGTTCATCTGTGCAATTTCGTAGCTGAGCCTATGGTATTGTTTGCATGCCTCTTTAAAGCCAAAATCATCACGTTTCATATAGCCCGATGCCGTGGCGACCTTAAACAATGCGGTCAGGTTGCCAGCTTTCAGCGCTTTTTTAAGGCGACTTTTGAGCTCCTGCTTGATGATACGGCTGTGTAAATTGTTAACCAGGGTAGAAAGCCTGGTATAGAGCCATTGGGAGAGACCTGGCAGTGATTTAATCTGCGCATGTGTTTGTGCCATGGTGAGGAGGGTCAGCATGTGCAGCTGCGGATTTTTTGCCAAATAGGTATAGCGTTGGATACGTTTAACGCGTGCCTCGTCGGTCATTTGCAGCGTGTGTCCAATATAGGCCGCAACGTGCAAGTCCACCGGATCATTTTCTTCCATGTTGCCGCTGTAGCCATCCAGGGTTTTTAGCATTTGCGATAAGCTGGTAATACGCGCGCCCTGCATCAGAGGACTTTGGCAAGGAAAATTGTAGTTTAGGTCATATAACGCCCGCTCCAGCCCAAAGCCTAGGCTGGTATTTTTAATCAATTGGCGGGTACGAAAGGGACTCCAGCCTAGCATTTTCGCTTCGTAATCTTCCGGGTGGGCTTGTGAGGCAATCCAGCTTTCCACAAGGCCGGTGGCAATAATTTGTGTCAAAAGATGCAGCGTGTTTTCTTCCTTCAGATGGTAGGCATGTGCCAAAAAGGGACCAATGCCTTGTATATGTACCGCAATGTTTTTGTAGCGTATGGGGCCTTCTGGATCCAAAATGCACAAAATACGGGCTAATTTCTCATCGGGTAGCACAATTTCATCGCGCCCCATTGGGCTCAGCCGTGCCATGGCCTTGGCAGCGATGGGGTGCTGAATGCTTAAGTTCAGCCAGCGCGCAAGTTCGGATACCTTGACGCTACGCTTGGAGACATCCCATTTGGTATAGATGTCATGTGCCAGCGCTTTGCGGCTGATATAATCTTTCCCATCAAAGTGAAAGCTGTTGGTGGCCTGGCGGTGTAGCCTGGAAATCGGAGGTGCAATTTCCTCTTTGTCCAACCATCTTCGTAGCTCCCGATGTTGCCACCTTTCCCCTACATGGTCAGTAAGTACTCCTTTAAGAAGGTCCTGCATGCGTTTGGAAAGATTGGAAAAATTCCCTGCGTGCCTTAGCATATCCAGGGCCACTTCGTAGGAACCATTTTCCAGGCGCATTTGATGCACCATGGAGGGCGGCAGCGCTTCATAGGGGGGTTGCTCGATTAAGCAGGATAAGATTAAAATACCCAAGGCATAGTAATCGCTACTCAGTTCCATATCACCCTTGCCGGATGGATGGACCGTTGCTCTCTCAATGGGCTCGAAGATGTCCGTTTGGTGCTGCCCGCATATAGCAGAAAGGGGTTCTTCCAGCGAAGCCTGACCGCTGGTGTCATCAAAAAACACCGTGTTGTAATTGAGGCAGCCGTGAATCAGCCCTTTTTTATTAAGCAACTCCAACGCTTCGGCAATCTGGGGTACCAAAAGCGGTAGCGCGCCACGGGATTGCAGAAAGCCTTTATCTTTAAACCATTCGCTTATACGCTTTCCTGCGGGTTTTTTAAGGATTACGGCGTAATGTTCTTTCTCTAACGCATGGGTGCGGCCAAAAGAGAGCGCCATCGGAAGATGGGGGGAATGTTTCTCTGCTAAAAACTCTACCATCTCCACGTGCAAAGGAAAATGTGGGGGCACTAAAAGCGCATAGATATCACCATCTTCAAGCGGCCCTTGCGCCTGAATGGCAGGCACAATCTCGCTACCAAGCTCTTTGATCCGCTTATCAGGAAAAATCTGATAGTCTTTGCTTAGCCAGCCAGTTTTGGGAGTGGGTGGTGTTTTCTTTTCCATACACGAACCGCGCCTAGGCTACTGACCATTGCATAAGGCCTCAACGCGTTGTATGGCAACAGTCAGCATGGAAGAGGTCAGGTTATCTTGCTGCTTGAGGTCTGCAATAAAGGCATCGTAACGTGCGAGTGCTTTGGCGTTTTTATCGTACCAGCTTGTCAGGGCATCCTGGCACACGCTATCATTACACCCCTTGCCTGTAACGGCTGCGGTCAAACGCATTTGCTGATCAAATAATATTTCAATCACGGTTTGGAGCGCCAAATTGTCCCAATGGGCATGGGTACGCAGGACATTGGCGCAGGAGCGCAGCCACCCAAAACGCAAGCGTTTGCCCAGCGCAAAATAGGCTTCGCCCACCATGCGAATAGGCAGGCTGCTGCGATTGGCGACATGCACAATGTCGCAGCAAGAGGCATAGGCCTCCAGGCTGGAAATCTTGTGCGCCAGCTTGGATTCGATGCCGTGGTCCATATAATGTTTAAGGCGTACATCGCGTGTTTCTTTGAGTACAGGCGACATAATGGAGTTTAAATAGCCCGATAGTTCCTGAATACCTTCACGGTAATCCTGGATAATTTTTCCGGTATCAATGGGATAGCTATCTGCGTTGCGAAGGAACCAGGAGGTGGTGCGCTCAATTAGCGTACGAATTTCCTGCTGCATTTCAACAAAAACACCGACCGGGATGGTATGCCCTTTATCCTGCGAAAGGGTTTCAATTTCTTCCCACAATTCCCTTAAATGGAAGGCATCACGAGCGGCGGTATACGCGCGCGCAACGTCGCATCCCTTCATACCTGTATTTTCTTTGAGTCGCTGGAAGAAGCTAGCACCGGCACGGTTGACGATACTGTTACTCACCGAAGTGGCAATAATTTCACGCCGCAGGGGATGCGAGGTAATATCTTCCGCAAATGTCTTGCGCATGGGTTCAGGGAAATAAAGCTCCAAATCATAGGAAAAATAAGGGTCATCGGGCAAATGGGAGTGAATCAGTTCCTCAAACACATCCAGTTTGGCATAAGCAAGCAACACCGAAAGTTCGGGCCGCGTTAGCCCTTCTTTGCGTGCGTATCGATGCTTCATTTCTTCTTCACTGGGAAGGCATTCCAGATGACGGTCCAGCAGCGCTTTTTCCTCTAACGCTTGCATCAGGCGCGCATTTTGCTCTAGCGCCATCACGCCCTGCTGCTCTGCAATCGTAATCGCCTGCGTTTGCAGCCAATTGTCCCGCAGCACCAGGCTTGCCACATTGTCGGTCAGGTTGGCCAGGATATCATTCCGTTTTTCGGTGGTGAGCCCTCCTCGTGCCACCGCATTGCCAAAGGCGATCTTCATGTTGACTTCATGGTCGGAACAATCCACCCCGGCGGAATTATCAATCGCGTCGGTGTTAATGCACCCACCCCTTCGCGCATATTGAATACGGGCAAGTTGGGTTAAGCCAAGATTACCCCCTTCGCCCACCACCTTGCAGCCAAGCTCATCGGCATTCACACGCACGCTATCGTTGGTTTTGTCGCCCACATGTTCGTGTGCTTCATTGGTGGCTTTGACGTAAGTGCCAATGCCTCCATTCCAAAGCAAATCCACCTCTGCTTTGAGGACGGCACGGATCAATGCTTCAGGCGAAAGCTGTTTTTCTTCAATACCAAAACGTTCCCGTATTTCTTTAGAAAGAGAAAGGGATTTTTCGGTCCGCTCAAAGATCGCGCCGCCTTTGGAGAGCAGCTCTTTGTTATAATCCTCCCAGCTTGAGCGTGGCTTTTTAAACAGGCGCTGGCGCTCTTTAAAAGAAATGGCCGCATCCGGGCTTGGGTCGATAAAAATATGCAGATGGTTAAAGGCAGCAAGCAATTGGATATGTTTAGATAGCAGCATGCCGTTGCCAAAAACATCCCCCGACATGTCACCAATGCCCACCACGGTAAAGTCTTCCTTCTGGATATCTTTCCCCGTTTCCATGAAGTGGCGGCGTACGCTCACCCAGGCACCGCGTGCGGTAATCCCCATCTTTTTATGGTCATAGCCATTGGAGCCGCCCGAGGCAAAGGCATCGCCTAACCAGAATTGGTAACGCGCAGACATTTCGTTGGCAATATCTGAGAACGTGGCAGTGCCTTTATCCGCGGCTACCACCAAATAAGGGTCATCGTGGTCATGACGCACCACATTTTTGGGCGTCACAATCTTGCCGTTGCGCATGTTATCGGTAATATCCAGTAGCCCAGAAAGATACATGCGGTAGCAGGCAATGCCCTGCTCCAGCTTTTCTTCCCGCGATCCTTCGACCGGATGTTTAACCACAAACCCTCCTTTGGAGCCTTGCGGTACAATCACGGCATTTTTGACCATCTGTGCTTTCACCAGGCCCAATACTTCGGTACGGAAATCCTCCGTACGGTCCGACCAGCGCAAGCCACCACGCGCGACTTTGGCCCCTCGCAGATGAACCCCTTCCATCGCCTGAGAATAGACAAAAATCTCGGCAAAAGGTGTGGGTTTGGGTAGATTGGGGATTTGCGTGGAGTCCAGTTTAAACGAAATATATGTCTTGGGTTCTTTGTGCTCATCAAGCTGGAAGTAGTTGGTACGGATTGTTGCTTGTATCATCGCAAAGAATTGATGAAGCACACGGTCTTCGGCAATATTTTCCACTTTTAAAAGGGCCGCCTCTATTTTTTTCACAATCGCATTGGCTTTTTTCTCACGTGTTTTGCTTTCTGCTGCCGGGTCAAAGCGCAGGTTAAAGAGCTCGACCAACATCACCGCGATGCGTGGGTGACGTGCCACCGCACTCGCCATAAAGATATGCGAATAGGGAAAGCGCATCTGGATGATATATTTGCTATAGGCCCGAAGCATCATGACTTCGCGCCATTTGATATTGGCGCGCAAAATAAGCTTATTAAGCGAATCGCTTTCCAGCTCTTTGCCAAGAATCCGGAGGAGTGCTTGCTCCAGCTCATGCTTGAAATGTACCAAAGGCTGGTGTTCCCCACCATGCAGTTCTGCGATTTTTCGACCTAGCTGCAATTGCAGGTGATGGACCCAAATCCCCTCCTCTTTTTTCGAGGGAGTAATGAAATAGGTGAGCTCATCAATGACCTTAAAGCCCATATTTTCCAGAACAGGCAAAATATCAGAAAGAGCGACCAGTTCAGAAGGATGATAGAGCTTGAGCTGGTATTGATCGGGAGAGTCCTTCTCGCGTTGGTAAAAATCCAGCGTTAGGCTTGCGCTTTCATAGGCGCTTTCCATTTTCAGGATATCGCAGCAGGTGCCTCCAAAAGTATATTGTGCCTTAAAGGCTTCCGGGAAGGCATCAATATAGCGGAAGAATAATTGTTCACCCTGCCGTTCACCGCAACGTTCGGCCAGCCGCGCCCTTAAGCCGTTAAACCAGCTGTCGGTAATTTCTACAAGCTGCTGTTCCACCTCACTGATATCGGGTTCTGGCACATCTTCGGGCACCTTGACCAGCAAGTGTACGCGCGCCAAGGGTGATTCTGTGACTTGTGTGTAATAATCGCGCACCTGGCCACCCCATGCCTCTTCCAGCACCGCCTGCATTTTAATCCGCACCTGTGTGTTGAACCGATCCCTGGCAATAAACACAATGCAGCTGACAAAGCGACCGAAGCGGTCATGACGCACAAACAAGCGCGTGCTCGGGCGTTCGGCCAGCTTGACAATGCCCATGCCGATCTTAAACAGCAAATCCTCATCAATCTGGAGCAGTTCGTCGCGTGGATAATCTTCCATGACCGCCACCAGCGCCTTGCCGTTATGGCTATCGGGCTTGAAATTCGCGCGACGCACCACCGCCTCGATCTTCTTACGTATGATCGGAATGGTGATCGCGCTTTGGTAGTAAACCGAGGACGTGAAAAGGCCCAGCAAGCGGTGCTCTCCCAGCAGATTCTTGTTGGCATCAAACATTTTAATGCCGATATAGTCCATGTGCACCGGCCGATGAATCACAGATTTACGGCTGGATTTGGTAATCTCAATCAGCCCGTTATCCCCCAGCGTTTGCAGCATCTTTTTGGGCAAGGCGTGCAGCCCTTGCGGCTTGGCTTCATGCGGCGTGGTATCGCTATATTCCGCCCGAAACACACCAAGCTCGGATCCCTTGATTACCTTAACCTGACGCTTGCCTTGTTTCAGAGGGAATTGGTATTGGCAGTAACCAATGAGAATAAAATTGTTATCTAAGACCCATCGCAGGAAATCTTTGACTTCCTCGACATAGTCACTGGAAAAATGGTCAGGATGGTTGTTGCTGCCCGAGGAAATATCCTCCAACACTTCCAGCGCTTTTAAGCGCATGGGGCGCCAATCCTGCACCGCAAGATTGACAAAATAGAGCACATTATCCATGTGGCGATGGAGCTCTTGCAGTTCCTCATCGTCTTCAATATGGCTAATTTGAAAATGCATCACGGATTCCACCATAGAATCTGCATGTTCTTCTTCAAGAAACTCTTCTAAAATACCATCTTCATTGCGCTTTATACGAATCATGGGGTGCATCACTTCGTAGATCATATAGCCATGGCGATGCAGCTCTGCCATCAGGGAATCAAGTATAAAGGGAGAATCCAAGGTGCAGGTTTCCACGATGGTACGCGGGGAGGTCCAGCCATCCTTTTTGCTATCGGGATTAAAAACGCGGACTTTG
>JANQHP010000026.1 GCA_028282625.1 Rickettsiales bacterium
GCTTCTTCTCAGCTTCCTTTTTCTCCTCTGACTTTTTGGCGGCCGGTTTTTTGGCTGCCGCCTTCTTCGGCTTTTCTGCCTTGGCTTTGGCCTCTTTGACTTCGGCTTCTTTCGCTTCTACAGGCGCTTCGTCGCTTGTGGCCTCCTCGGCTTTAGCGATTTTTTTGCGCACGGTTTTTTCCACTTTGACCGTTTTGCCGGTGGCTTTGACGCTGACTTTTTCTTCCTCGGCGGCTTCTTCGGCCTCTTTGGCCTTGGCTTTTTCAGCCAGCGCTGCCACAGGATCCTGCCCAAGGGCCACTTCCATCCCGCCAAGCACCGCACGGCTGACCAAATTACTATAAAGCTCGATGGAGCGCGTGGCATCGTCGTTGCCTGGAATCACATAATCCACGCCTTCGGGGTTGGCGTTGCTATCGACCACGCCGACCACGGGAATGCCAAGCGTATTGGCTTCGGCGACGGCAATATGCTCTTTGTTGGTATCGATCACGAAAATCAGATCCGGCTTGCCGCCCATATCTTTAATCCCGCCCAGCGCCAGCTCCAGCTTGTTGATGCGCCGCTCAATGGAAAGACGCTCTTTCTTACTCAGTTGCAGCTCTTCATCGTTTTGGCGCTCTTGCAGCTCACGCAGGGTATTGATGGACTGGGAAATGGTTTCCCAGTTGGTGAGCATGCCGCCCAGCCAGCGGTGATTGACATAATATTGACCGCATTGCTTGGCGGCTTCGGCCATAATCTGGGCACCTTGGCGCTTGGTGCAGACAAACAGCACGCGGCCATGGCGCGCGGCGACTTCATGCACGGCCTGCAAGGCGCGGTGCAAAAGCGGCACGGTTTGTTGCAGATTGATGATATGCACCTGGTTGCGCACGCCATAAAGATAGGGCGCCATTTTGGGGTTCCAGCGCATGGTTTTATGCCCGAAATGCACACCGGCATCGAGCAGTTCTTTCATAGAAAATTGTGGTAAGGCAGACATGGTCCACACTCCTTTTTTTACGGTTATGCCTCCGCAAATGCTTGAAAAACACAGGAACGTTCTTTTACGTCACATTCCTGCACCGCATGCGAGTGTTGGGGCTTTATGGCCCACGCCCGCCTGCATTTGCGTGTGAAATATCCCTTTCCTTCACAAGCAGAAGCGCGCGAGGTGCGGCAACCATTTGTAAGGGTCGGGGCCCGGTTGCTTACTGCATTTTGTGCCAAGATGCAAGCTCTATCTTTACAAAAGGGGGGAAAAGGCTATGGTAGCCTATCGTTTCTTTTGAAGGATGGGCGGCACATGATGCACGCTTTCGCGTAGGCTTTTGTGGTAACTCTTGCCCCTTCGATATC
This sequence comes from Rickettsiales bacterium, assembly GCA_028282625.1. Lineage (GTDB taxonomy): Bacteria > Pseudomonadota > Alphaproteobacteria > Rickettsiales > UBA8987 > JANQHP01. The sequence continues at coordinate 1,342 of JANQHP010000026.1, forward strand.
TATCACGCTTCCCGAGCGCATTCGGATCGGTACCCGGCGTAGCCCGCTTGCGATTGCGCAGGCCAGTGAGGTCAAGGCACGGCTTTTGGAGGCATTTCCAGACCTGCAGGAAAGCCAAGTGGAGCTGGTGAAGATCCAAACGACCGGCGACCGTATGAAACGCCAACCGCTGGCAGAAATAGGGGGTAAGGGGCTGTTTACCAAGGAGATTGAAGAGGCGCTCCTGGAGAGAGCCATCGATATTGCGGTTCATTCGATGAAGGATATGCCTGATCGGCTGCCTGAAGGGTTGCAGATTGCCTGCGTGCTGGAACGTGAGGACCCGCGTGATGCGTTTCTTTCGCCCAAGGCGGAGCGGGTTGAGGCGCTGCCTGAGGGGGCGGTGGTGGCAACCTCTTCCTTGCGGCGTCAGTCGCAACTGCTTGCGCTGCGCCCCGATTTGCGCATGGTGCCTTTTCGGGGCAATGTGCATACGCGGCTTGCCCGGCTGCAAACCGGGGAAATGGATGCGACCCTTCTGGCAGTAGCCGGGTTAAAGCGGCTGCAACAAAGCCAGGCCATCACGGCGATTTTTCCAACCGACCAGATGCTTCCTGCGGTCGCGCAAGGCGCAATTGGGGTGGAATGTTTGATGGGCCACGCGCCTTTTGATGCGTTACTGCAGCACATCAACCATGTGGATTCCTGGGCCTGTGTACAGCTGGAACGTGCCTTTCTTGCGACCCTTGCGGGTTCTTGTTCCACGCCGATTGCAGGCCTTGCGACCCTTAAGGCCGGCCATCTGCATTTTCAGGGGTTGGTGGCCTCACCCGATGGCAAAGAGCTGCACCGTGTGGCCATCCATGGCCCAAAGGAAGAAGCCTGTGCGCTTGGCCGCGATGCCGGCACGCAGATGCTGGCTCTGGCCAGGCATTTGCTTTAGACACTGTGCGCAAAGACGTTAAGAACAGTGCTTAAGAGTTGCGCATTTCTTCGCTTACCGCGTGTGCTAGCAATATTTTTAGCAGGGATTGGTAGGGCACATCCTGCTTGTTTGCCAGCATTTTAATGTCCTCAAGCAAGCTTTCAGGCAAACGCAAAGAGATCGTTTTGGTAGAAGGCTTTAGATTAGGAAAGGTGGCTTTCTTGGCCTTAGACCAGTCAAGATATTCGGTGCTATCATGGGTCGCCCAGAAGGCCATTTCCTCCGCTTCGTTTTTAAATGTTGGAATCGATTGACGCTTTTTCATAAATATGGCGCTCCTTTTTGTTCATGGCACGTGCCGAAATAACCCGGATCTGGTTTTGTCGAATAGTAAATACAAGAAATAAAAATCTGTGATGGTTTGTTCTGCCAAGCGCATGGTACCTCGCTTCACCTGTGGAATGTTTCTCGTCATCCAGTAGGAGTAGTGGTGTATGGAAGAATATTTGTTCACATTCCGCTTGCGATACGTTGTGTTTTTCCCAGTTTTTCGTCAGGTTACCAATATCCCAATCAAAGCCAGTACACGAAGCTAGTGTATCATGATCCATGGTTAATGTATATAATGAATATATACATATTGCAAGGATTGATTCGGGCTTACTTGCCCTTACCCCCTTCGGAGTGGCTTACTTATTGCTTACGCTTGCGTGTGCTTTAAGGCGGATGGCGCGCCCGGCAGGATTCGAACCTGCGACCCACGGCTTAGAAGGCCGTTGCTCTATCCAGCTGAGCTACGGGCGCATGGAAGCGGATGGGTGCTCAAGGATGGTTGACACTATAGGGGGCCAAATCCTGCGCGACAATTCTTATTCTTTTGTGGTGGTGAGAGTTTAGTCGTGAGAGTTGAGTAGTTAGAGTTGAGTGGGGAGGTGCGTGGGCACTTCTTCGGAGTGCTTTAGCGTAATTTAAAGAGTGCCCCCTCACCCTAACCCTCTCCCCCACGGGGGAGAGGGGATATAAGGCGGTGCATGGGTACTTCCCCGGAGCGGGCTTTTAAGCCCGCGAGTAGCGACCAAGGGGAGCGCAAGCCTTAGCGGCGCTTGAGCGTAATTTATAGTATACCCCCTCACCCTAACCCTCTCCCCCATG
>JANQHP010000148.1 GCA_028282625.1 Rickettsiales bacterium
ATCTTGACGGCGCATACGCCGCCCCACCACCATATCCGCTCCTTCCTTCTCCAAACGCTGCAGCATCGCAGGAATATCAGCCGGATCGTTCTGCAAATCCCCATCCAGCGTGGCAATCACCTCGCCTTTTGCCTCCCCAATGCCGGCTGCCAACGCAGAAGTTTGCCCATAATTGCGTGCAAGCTGTACCAGGCGAATATGCGGCATGGAAAGTGCCATGATGCGCGCCACCGTATCATCACCCGACCCATCGTCTACAAACAGCACCTCATATTCCTGGCCCTCTAGCGCCTGCGCGAGCGCTTCGGCCATCGGCACAATATTCTCTGCCTCCTCATAGACCGGCACCACCACAGAAAGCTTGGGTCGCGCTGATGTCATGCCGTATCTCCTAGCGGATATTTCGCGTGAAGTTGCTTCTGCACCCTATCTGAAACAAACGCCGACACATCTCCGCCAAGCCTTGCCACCTCCTTCACAAGGCGTGAGGCAATAAAATGCGTCGATTCAGAAGCCGGCATAAACACCGTCGCAATGGAAGGCTGCAAACGGCTATTCATCGAGGCAAGCTGAAACTCATATTCAAAATCGGAAACCGCGCGAAGCCCTCTTATCACCACGGTTGCATGCATCTCAGAGGCAAAATCCATCAACAAGCCCTGAAACCCTTGCACCTCCACACGCGCGCTCCAAGGCTCGCAAGCAATATCCTGCTCCACCATCGCCACCCGCTCCTCCAGCGAAAAAAGCGGCGTTTTGGGTGTATCATCTGCCACGGCCACAATTAAGCGGTCCACCAGCATCAAGGCCTTTGAAATCACATCACGATGCCCGCGTGTGATAGGATCAAACGTACCCGGATACACACCAATGCGCATAACAATGTCCTAGAAAAATTAGAGCTTACGGAATATCAGCGACACATTCGTACCGCCAAACCCAAAGGAGTTTGATAACACCGTACCCACCGAACGCTGCTGCGCACTATGCGCCACCAGGTTCATGCCCGCACATGCTTCTTCTGGATCATCCAGATTGAGCGTTGGAGGCACCACTCCATCACGCATCGCAAGCAAACCAAAAATCGCCTCCACGCTGCCCGCGCCACCAAGCAAATGTGCCACCGAGGATTTCGTCGAGGACATCGCCAAATCTTTTGCATGGTCACCAAAAAGCTGCTTGACCGCTTGCAGTTCAATCATATCTCCCATTGGCGTGGAGGTCCCATGCGCATTAATATAATCCACTTCTGAAGCATCCATCTTGGCGTTACGAAGGGCGGCTTCCATCGCATCATACGCCCCACGCCCATCCGGATGCGGCGACGTCACATGATACGCATCCCCGGAAAGGCCATAACCCACCAATTCACCATAGATCGTGGCACCCCGCGCCTTAGCATGCTCCCACTCCTCCAGCACCACCACACCGGCACCTTCGCCCATCACAAAACCGTCGCGCCCTTGGTCCCAAGGCCGAGAAGCGCGCGCAGGCGTCTCATTATACCCGGTTGAAAGCGCCCTGGCGGCAGCAAAACCGCCAATGCCCACCGCGCAAATCGCCGACTCCGCGCTGCCTGCCACCATCACATCCGCATCACCATAAGCAATAAGACGCGCGGCATCACCAAGCGCATGCCCACCGGTGGAACAGGCCGTCACCACCGCGTGGTTGGGTCCACGGAACCCATAACGCATCGAAACATGCCCGGAAACCAAATTAATCAGCGTGGAGGGAATAAAAAACGGACTGAGCTTCTTGTAGCCGTGCTCCGACATAATCGGCACGCTCTTTTCAATCGATGGCAACCCACCAATGCCCGAGCCAATCAACACACCGGTACGCTTGGCTTGCGCTTCGCTCACCTCCTGCCAGCCGGCATCCTCCACCGCTTGAATGGCCGCTGCCAAGCCATATTGGATAAAAAGATCCATCTGACGGCGATCTTTTTTTCCGGTCCATTGATCCGGGTTAAACTCGCCCTCGCCCTCACCATGCGGCACCTCCCCTGCAATCTGGCAGGAAACCTCTGAGGCATCAAAGCGCGTGATAGGGCCCACACCGGACTGCCCTTCAATTAAGCGGTCCCAGCTGTGCGGTACACCACATGCAAGCGGTGTAACAAGACCGATGCCAGTAACAACAACCCGACGCATATGGCTATATCATGATGTCTTTGTGAGACGAAGACAGGGAAAAAACTTAACTGTTTTCTTCCACAAATTTGACCGCAGCACCCACGGTAAGAATTTTCTCGGCTGCGTCATCTGGAATCTCAATACCAAACTCTTCTTCAAAGGCCATGACCAATTCTACCACATCCAGGCTATCTGCACCCAAATCGTCAATAAAACTGGCTTCGGCAACCACCTTGTCACCTTCCACCTCAAGATGCTCTGTTACAATCTTAACTACACGTGCTTGAATATCACTCATATGATTATCCTCTGAAGTTATAATAGTGCACCTTTGCAACCTGCTGGCCGCCTGTGCATGGAGCGGAATCTACTTTCCTTACACCCAAAAATCAAGCCCTACGGCAAAAAAGAAGAAAAATCATTCTATTTCAGATGGATGAAAGGAAAAATCTAGCCTTTAAAGCGTCCCCTTGGTCGAGGGCACTTGGTCCGGCTGGCGTGCATCCACCGCTACTGCCGCACGTAACGCACGTGCCAACGCCTTGTAACACGACTCCACAATATGATGGTTGTTCACGCCATAAAGATTTTCCACATGCAGCGTGATGCCTGCGGCTTGGGCAAACCCGCCAAACCACTCACGGAAAAGCTCTGTATCCATCTCGCCCAGCTTGTCGCGAGTAAAGTCCACATGCCACACCAAATGTGCCCGCCCTGAAATATCCAGCGCCACGCGCGAAAGCGTTTCATCCATCGGAAGGTAGGCGTGGCCATAGCGCGTGATGCCTTTTTTCTCACCCAGCGCCTCTTTCAGCGCCTGCCCGATCGCAATGCCCACATCTTCGGTCACATGATGGTAGTCAATATGCACGTCGCCTTCGGCTTTGACCGTCAAGTCGATCAAGCTATGTTTGGAAAGCTGCTCGAGCATATGATCCAAGAACCCCACACCTGTTTCCACCTGATACACACCCGTGCCATCCAGATTCAGGCTCACCTCAATCGTTGTTTCCTTGGTATTGCGTGTAATCGTTGCTGTACGCATCGCCTATTGCCCTCTATAATCAAAAAACATCGCTATCATACTTGAAAAGGATGGGGCTGCCACCCTAAATATAAACCCATGAACACAGAACACACCACACAAAGCACGCACCCCGGTTGGCATGCCACCACCATTTTATGCGTCCGGAAAAAAGGGCACACTGTGATGATTGGTGACGGTCAGGTCTCGGTCGGCAACACGGTGATGAAGGGGACGGCGCAAAAAATTCGGACCCTGCATGAGGGAAAAACCACCGGCACGGGAGGCAAAATTGTGGCGGGCTTTGCCGGTGCCACCGCCGATGCGCTAACCCTCTTTGAGCGGTTGGAAAGCAAGCTCGAAACCCATCCGGGTCAGCTCGCACGCGCCTGCGTGGAGCTGGCCAAAGATTGGCGGACCGACCGTTATTTAAGACGCTTGGAAGCCATGTTGATTGTGGCCAATAAAGACATCACACTGGTGTTAACGGGCAATGGTGATGTGTTGGAGCCTGAAGGTGGTGCGGTCGCCATTGGTAGCGGTGGTAACTATGCGCTCTCTGCCGCACGTGCGCTAATGGAGATCGAAGACCTCACCGCCGAAGAGGTCGCTCGCAAAGCGATGCAGGTCGCCGCCGACATCTGCGTCTTCACCAATGAGAATGTGACAATCGAAAAAATAGAGTAAAAGGGGAAGGCGGTTGCCATCCCGCAGCCCTTCTATTCCCTCGTCATCCCGCGGCACCGACCGCGGGATCCAGCCCTACTAACAATGTCATTCCCTTAATATCCCCTCCCCCGCTTGCGGGGGAGGGCTAGGGAGGGGGTGTTCTTTCTTAAAAGCAGGGGCCTTGCCCCCT
>JANQHP010000050.1 GCA_028282625.1 Rickettsiales bacterium
AAGCGCAAATGGCGCTGGCAGGCGGCGTGCCCGAGCAGGTGAAGCAAGGGTTTGCCACCCTGCTGGACTTAAAAGAAAACCATGAAGGCATCTACCGCACCCTTGCCGCGCTGGAAGAGGCCGATGCCTACGCAGTGACCGGCAACATCAAAGAAGCCGTGCTGCGCTACCATCAGCTAGCAGAAGCATCGGACCAAAGCATAGTCTGGCGCGATATGGCAAGGCTACGTGCGGCCTTTTTGCTTTTGCAAAACCAAAGTTTGGAACAATTATCCATGGAGCAGGAGCTGACCGAACTGGCAGCAGAAGAGCGCCCGTGGCGGCATACCGCGCGCCAATTGCACCTGGCCTATGCCATTGAGCAAAAGGATACAGACGCCACAAATAGGCTGGTGCAGCACATCTTGGAGGATCCCACCACGCCGCCGGAGATGCAGGCGCGCGTCACGCGTATCCAAACACTCTTGGGTCAAGGATATGAATATACGCCCTTTACGCCGCAAGAGGCTGCCCCTGCCGCCTCACCCGCCGTCTCCGTGGAAGATGCCTCATGAGCCGGTTTTCTTCTGACATGCGGTCACTCCTTTGTTGTCTTGTCTGCGTGGTGCTGAGCGCCTGCAACAGCCTGCCCGAATGGATGGGCGGAGAGGAAGAGCAAATGCCTTTAAAAGGCGAGCGTATTTCGGTCCTCACCCATGGCTCAACCTTGAAAGCCGACCCCAAACAGCAGGCCCAGCCCATGTATTTGCCGCCTTCGCGCACCGATACCGCCTGGTCCAAGCAACAGATTGCACCCTATGCCCATCCGGCACTCGATGGCGCCTTGCCGCACAGCATCACAGAGCGGATCGGCAAGGGAGCCAAAAAGGGCGCGCGCTTTACCTCCACCCCGCTGATTCATCAAGGAAAGCTCTATGTGTTAGATGGCGCAGGCCGCGTGAGCGCCAGGGATGCCAAAGAACCAGATGAGGTGCGATGGGACTACAAAATGGCCTACAAAACCATGCAGGGCGACCTGCTCGGTTTGGGCCTGGTCAAAAATAGTGGCGAAAAGAAACCGTTTCTAGGTGGCAATCTTACGGCATTTGCGTCGCAAATTTTTGTTGCCACCTTGCGTGGGCAGGTAGTCGCGTTGGACGCCACCAGCGGGGCCATGCTGTGGGAACGCCAGCTTAAAGTCCCTGCCCATGCGCTAAGCGTAGGGCCGCAGGGTGTCTATGTCCTTGCTGCGGGCAATCGGCTCTATGCGCTGAACCGCACCGATGGCAGCACCTACTGGACCCATAACGGTTTGCGCGAAGTGACCAGTGTGTTCGGCACACCGGTGCCTGTGCCGTTTGATAACCGCGTGTTGGTGGCCTACTCCTCGGGGGAGTTGGTGGCTTTAAACGCACAGGATGGCAAAGTGGTATGGCAGCGCGCGCTGGTGAACACCCGCCGTCAGGCGCAGGTCGCGCTCGCCTTTAAAGATATCAATGCCACGCCGGTGGTAGTTGCCAATACCGTCTTTGCAATTGGGCATAGCGGCGTGTTGCTGGCGTTGGATGCCAAAACCGGTGCCCCGCGGTGGCAGCAAGAGCTTTCGGCCACGCATACTCCCTGGGCGGCGGGCGATTTCCTTTTTGTGATCACCACGGACCAGGAGCTTGTGTGCCTTTCACAGAAAGATGGCAGCGTGCGTTGGGTCAAGCAGCCCTCTACCCACGATCAACCGATGCTGGGCTGGGGGGAAACCAAGAAAGGAAACCCGATCCAGTGGTCCGGTCCGGTGCTGGCCGGCAAGCAGCTGATTGTGGCGGGCTCACGAGGCCAACTGCAACTCCGCGATCCAGGCACGGGCGAGGTCATCAGGGTGCTTTCCATTCCCAAAGCGCAGTTTCTGCCTCCTGTGCCAGCACTCGGGCGGCTCTATCTGTTGAACAACGACGCCCGTTTGACCATGCTCTATTAATAAGCCTATCGGTTATATAGCATGTGGTTTAACACGTTAAAAAACCAAGAAAGATCAACAGAGCCTAAGCCATGACCCCATTGCTTCAGGTACAGGATCTTTCCATTCGTACCCATGATCCTTCCTGCGCACCGTTGGTGGATCGGGTGCATTTTTCCCTGGCGCCGGGCGAGATCTGCGCGCTGGTGGGGGAAAGCGGCTGCGGCAAATCGCTTTCTGCCTTGGCGTTGATGGGGCTGTTGCCCGCGCAAAGCCTGAGCACAGAAGGCTCCATCACGCTGGATGGCAGGGCCTTGCACAATCTAACACCTACCCAGTGGCAGGCGGTGCGGGGCAAAGAGATGGCGATGATTTTTCAGGAGCCGATGACCGCCCTAAATCCGCTGCACACGATTGGCAAACAGTTGGCCGAGGCGATCACGCTGCATCGCGCCCTACGCGGCAAGAAGCTGCAAAAGGAAATCGATCACCTGCTGGAGCAAGTGGAGTTGGAAGAACTCACCACCAGGCTGGAAGCGTATCCGCACGAGCTTTCCGGCGGCCAGCGGCAGCGCGTGATGATTGCCATGGCGCTGGCGCATCGCCCAAAACTTCTGATCGCTGATGAGCCCACCACCGCGCTGGATGTCACCGTGCAAAAGGAAATTTTGCACACGCTGCTGGAGCTTCGCAAAACCCACAACATGGCGCTTTTGCTGATTACCCATGACCTTTCCCTGGTGCGGCATATGGCCGATCGCGTGCTGATCATGCAGCAGGGGAAGCTGCTCGAACAGGGCACGCCCGATACGCTGTGGCACACCCCACAGCATGCCTACACCAAAACCCTGCTTGGTGCCACCGAGCTTCCCATGCGCCACGCGCCCAAAGAGCAGGTGGGGCCTGCCCTGCAGGTGAAGCAACTTTGCGTGCGTTTTCCGCTGCAGCTGGGCCTGTTAGGGCAGGTCAAACAGTGGAAGGAGGCGGTACGCGAGGTTGCCTTTACCCTGCCGCAGGGGCAAACGCTCGCGCTGGTCGGCGAAAGCGGCTGTGGCAAACCCACGCTGGCGCTCGCCGTGCTTCGGCTCCTTGCCTCTTCGGGCGAAATCTGGTGGCATAACGAGCCCGGCACCACCGCGTCGCTGCCGCTTCATCGCCATTCCACCCGTGCCATGCGCCCGTTGCGGCAGCAGTTGCAATATGTCTTTCAGGATCCCTTCTCAAGCCTCAACCCGCGCCTCAATATCCGCCGCATTCTGTTGGAAGGGTTAGAGGTGCATGGCATCCCGCGCGCAGAGCATGAAGCGCGCCTGAAAGAAGCCTTGGCCGAAGTGGAACTGGAACCCGATATCCTTTCCCGCTACCCGCACGCTTTTTCCGGCGGGCAACGCCAACGCATTGGTTTGGCGCGCGCGCTGGTGCTGCGCCCGCAACTTCTGGTGCTGGATGAGCCGACTTCCGCGCTGGATGTGATCACCCAGGCACGCATCTTGAAACTGCTCTGCCGCTTGCAGGAAACGCACGGACTGAGCTACCTCTTCATCAGCCACGATTTGCGCGCGGTGCGTGCCATTGCGCATGAGGTCGCCGTGATGGAACAGGGGAGCATCATCGAAACCGCAACCACAAGTCAGCTTTTCTCCGCACCGGCGCACCCCACCACGAAGCGCCTGCTAGACGCAGCCATGCTGTTGCCTTAAATCACCTGGCCCCACACGCAAAAAAGCCCCCCGGAGGGAGGGCTTTTTTGGCTAGCTGCTGCTAGCGGGTTGAGGATCAGTTACCGCCTGGACCACTGGTGGTAGGCTTGGTATCGTTAGGATCGTCATCGAAGCTGCAGTACCCCGCCACATCAATGCAGGTGAGCCCTTCACAACAGAAGAGCGTCACATGCTCTGTTTCCCCACTGCAATTGGGGGAGTTTAGAATAGTGACGTTCAGAGTGTAACACACAAGGTCCTCTGCTGTTTGCTGCGCCTGCAACGCCGAAGCGCCGAAGCCCAATACGCACAACAGAGTCAGAGAGAGAATGATTTTCTTCATGAGAAAACCTCCAGAAAAATTTAGGCCTCAATCTGAGGCCTTGTTCTTCCTTTGTGGTGTATCCTGGGCAGACTCTATACGCACTTCCGTGCCCACTTGGGGGCTACGGCGCTGTAATTTTTCTGCCCGCTTTTAGCAGATACACCTTGAACAAAAGGAAGAACAAGAGAAATATACACTTTTATGGTGTAATTTACAATAAAAATATTGAGGCACCACCCTCCCTACCCCGTCATCCCGCGGTTCCTAGTCGCGCTGTAGTACATAGTACGAAAGCGGATGATCGCGGGATCCAGCTCTGTTCTTTTTTAAGCAGGGGTCTTAACCCCTGCGACCCCGCCCTCGCATAAGCTCGGCGTCGCGTTGCTCCTAGTCGCGCACGATGTGCGCTCCGAAGGAGGTATCCATGCATCGCCTTATATCCCCTCCCCCTTGAGGGGGGAGGGTTAGGGAGGGGGTGCTTCTCTTTACAT
>JANQHP010000080.1 GCA_028282625.1 Rickettsiales bacterium
CCGCCGGCCTCTTCCAGCCCGGTCAGCAAGGCAGGCAGCAGTGCCGGTGCCACCGCGCGATCCATCACCAGCGACTCTGTGGCACCACAAATCCCGACCCGGCGCAGCTTGGCATTGACCACCAGGCTCACCGCCTTGTCTGCATCGGCCGAAGCATGGATATAGGTGTGACAATTCCCATCCAAATGCTGCAAGGTAGGAATGCGGCTTTCTTCGATAATGCGCCGAATCAACCCCTTGCCCCCGCGTGGGATAATCACATCCACATAGCGGTCCATGCGCAGCAATGCGCCCACCGCCTCGCGGTCTTGCGTGGGCACCGCCGCAATGGCCGCCTCAGGCAGGCCGGCCGCTGCCAGGCCCTGGCGCAAACAATCCAAAATCGCTCCGCTGCTGTGCGCACTTTCCGATCCGCCACGCAAAATCGCGGCATTACCCGCTTTGAGGCAAAGCGCCCCCGCATCGGCCGTCACATTCGGCCGGGATTCATAAATAATCCCAATCACCCCAAGCGGCACGCTCACCCGCGCAATCGAAAGCCCGTTCTTTTGTGCCGGATTCTGCCAGTTGGCCAGCACACGCCCCACAGGGTCCGGCAACACCGCAATCGCCTGCAAGCCCTTGGCCATCGCCTGAATCCTAGCAGGATTCAGCACCAAACGGTCCAAAAATGCGCCGGTAATGTTATTAGCCTTTGCCTGCGCCACATCCGCCTGATTGGCCACAAGCAGCGCCTCTTCCTGCGCCAACAGCGCACGCGCTGCCTCTTCTAGCGCCTGGTTTTTCTGCTCCGTGCTGGCCGAGCCAAGCGTGCGCGCAGCCTCACGGGCCGCCTGCCCGAGCGCGGTCATTTGCGCCGAAAGGTCCTGCTCGGTCTGCACCGGTATGGTCGAAGTCTGTGCCATCGCTTCTGCGTCCGTCTACATAGTATGTCGCGCACTATACTCCCAGAACGCACAAAATGGCAAGCTCAAGCCCACACGCGTCTTTTGACCACCCCACAACGCGCCACCCGAGCCGAAAAATCCCCTTTTAACACAAGATGTAGTGGTTTGCGTCAAAAATATTTACTATATGTGGTAATAATGCTTGACTTTACCCAAAAGGCGCTCTAGGGTAAAAGGAACATACAACAAAAACAGGTAGTTTTTCCTATGTTTATTCCGATTGAGCAGATTTTAACCACGGTCCACCCTTCCGTGCAGCAGAAGGTCCCGCCTGGGCTCCCGTCACAGGCCGAACAGCAAGAGCATGCATGGGATAGCCTGCGCTACGCAGCGCGCTCCTATCAGCAAACCACCGAGGCAGCACGCAGCGCGACCGCAGCACCCCACCATCTGGACTACCACGTCGAATAAACGCCGCCTGCACCTTCTTCCAGTTGGCAAATACTCCTCCTGACACCCTCAAGGGGCGTCTGACAGAACACCAATATGCATTATTGGCTTGATTTATCTTTTATGGTGTATTAATGCCACTAAAAGGTGGATATAACATCATATTGGAGAATATCTATGATTGCACGCACACTTGCTATTTTAAGCTTAGCAATAGTTTCTTTTGGATCTCAGGCCTTTGCTTCCGCAGATTATTGCACTTCCACCCAATCTGCGATTTACACCGAAAGCAGAGAGCTTCTGGTGTATGTAGGCTGTGATAGGTCGACGATAGATAGCAATTATGCTAGTGTATCCGATGGCATATTTCCCTTGAGCTACGAGGATTGCAAAACACGGGCAGATCAAACATCCACCAACAACAGTCCTGGAGACATCGTATGGGCACGCGCCTATGGCTGGCGCAACGTGGACGTGGAAGTGTTTAAGTGTGAGCGTGAGTTTGTAACCTGCCGTGAAAACGGGCAGCCACCCGAATATGAAAGCATCCAGGAAGTCTACATCAAATGTGGGCAAGACATCCATGTCGAACCTGGCTCGGAATATGCATGTCAACAGAGCTGCCAAGGGCTGGGCTTTAGCTGCGGTTCTCTTGCCCCTCCACCAGATCCAGAAAATCCTTGCGGTGGCGATACTATCGACCTCAACATTGATGGAGGAGATCAAACGGGAGGCACCGAGATCACAACGGGAACCGAAGATCCCAATGGCACAGGAAACGATACTGACGAGGAGGATGGCCTCTATGGTGCGTGCAATTTCCTAAACCCGAACTTTCCCTTTTGTTGCCCTTTCAGCCAGAATGACGGGCTTTACTGCGTACTGATCTAACGCGCTCCACCCGCTTTAGCGCTGGTATCCTTGATCAAAAAGTGCTAGGTGTAAGGCCCCTTTCCTTGAGCAAGCGGTCCTTATCATCACCATGCCTAGCCACATCCTCCATCGCCACACCCAGGCGCACTATCCCGTTGCCGTGGCAGGCGATGGGTGTTACCTCATCGATGACCAGGGCAAGCGTTATCTGGATGCATCCGGCGGTGCGGCGGTCTCCTGTTTGGGGCACAGCCACCCGGCCGTCAAGGAGGCCATGCACCGGCAAATCGACCAGGTGGCCTACGCGCATACCGGGTTTTTTACCAACGAACCCTTGGAAGCGCTTGGCGATTTTTTAAGCACCCACGCGCCTGAAGGACTGGATTACGCCTACATTGTCTCCGGCGGGTCGGAAGCGGTAGAAGCCGCGATCAAAATGGCCAGGCAATATTTTGTGGAACAAGATCAACCTCAAAAGCGCTACATCATCGCCAGGGAACAAAGCTACCACGGCAACACGCTGGGCGCGTTGGCAGCAGGCGGCAACCGCTGGCGTCAGGCGCCGTTCAAACCTCTGTTGATGGAAGCCACCCATCACATTGCTCCTTGCTATGCCTACCGCCATCAGGAAGAGGGCGAAAGCGAGGAAGCGTATGGCCTGCGTGCAGCCGAGGCCTTGGAAGAGGCGATCGCGCAGCTGGGCGCAGAAAACATCGCCGCCTTCATGGCCGAACCGGTCGTGGGCGCCACCATGGGCTGCGTGCCGCCGGTCAAGGGCTATTTCAAGCGTATCCGCGAGATCTGCGACCAACACCACATCTTGCTTATCCTAGATGAAGTCATGTGTGGCATGGGGCGGACCGGCACCCTTTTTGCCTGCGAGCAGGAAGGCATCCGTGGTGACATCATCGCCGTGGCCAAAGGGCTTGGCGGAGGTTACGGCGCGATTGGCGCCACCATATTGCACCGCAATATTTACAACGCTTTTGCCTCAGGCTCCGGTTTTTTCCAACATGGCCACACCTATCTGGGTCACCCGATTGCCTGCGCGGCCGCCCTGGCGGTGCAGCGCATCATCCAGCAGGAAAACCTGCTGTCGCGCGTCGTCACGCAAGGGGAAAAGCTGGACCAGTTGCTACGCGAGCATTTGCTTTCCCATCCGCATGTCGGCGATATCCGTGGACGCGGGCTGTTTCGCGGCATTGAGCTGGTCGCGCATAAGGGCACCAAAGCCCCGCTCGACCCCGCGCTTGGCCTGCCGGCAAAAATCAAAAAAGCGGCCATGGATCAGGGCTTGATGTGCTATCCCATGGGCGGCACCATCGATGGCAAGCAAGGCGCGCATATCCTCCTTGCGCCTCCTTACATCATCCGTGATGAGGAGCTTAAAACCATCGCCACCACCCTGCGCCAGGTCTTAGACCTAGTGTTAGACCAAGTCTTAGACCAGGTCTCAGACCTGGTGATTTCTGCTTAAAAGAACCTCCTGCTCCACGCACCCCCTGCTCCACGCACGAAGAGACCTTGTCGCCCGTTTGCGTATGCGATATAGTATCTAAAGAACATCGCACGCAACCAACCCTCTAAGGAGATGCCATGTCTGCCATTCTTATCCTGGCGGAAGCCGAACACGGGACCCTCTCTCACGTCACCGCACGGCTGGTGACCGCCGCCAAGGCGCTTCCTGGCACCATCGATATCCTTGTGACCGGTCATGCCGAGGCGCAAAACATTGCGGAGCAAGCCTCTAAGCTAGAAGGCGTGGCGCGCGTCCTTTTTGCCTCTGACCCCGCCCTGGAACACGGCCTTGCGGAATATCTCGCCCCGCTGCTCCGTGATCTTGCAAGCAACGGAAATTATAGCCACATCCTGGCGCCGGCTACCACGTCCGGGAAAGATGTGCTGCCACGCGCGGCTGCATTGTGCAACGCACAACAAATCTCGGATATCACCGCCATCCTTGCACCCAATCGCTTTGTGCGCCCCATCTATGCCGGCAACGTGTTTGCCACTGTCTCCACTTCTGCCGAGCACGACCCGCTTTTTATCACCGTGCGTCCCAGTGTCTTTTCCCCAGCAGCAGCAGGTGGCGCTGCGTCCATTGAGCCTACCAACTATGCTGCACCGCAGCAAGCACGGGTCACCTTTG
>JANQHP010000083.1 GCA_028282625.1 Rickettsiales bacterium
ATTGCTGCTTAAGCGCTGCCGCCTCAAGCAGCGTCTTCTTTTGCTCCAAGGCAGCGCTCACTTTCTCTTTGACCGCATTCACCGCCGCACCAAACGCCTTGCGCTCCTCAGGCGGCAAACTGCCCAGTGTACGCATTTGAAGCGAAACCACGCCCTTCTTGCCCAGATAGTGGACACGCACCGCTTCTAGCGCCGCTTCATCCACGGCCGTTTCCACAGCCGCAATGGCCTGCTCCGCTATGGCATCTATAGAGTGTTCAGACATCTCTTGTTGCTTTCATCTTCACCAGCTTTAACACGAGCGTTTAAAGCACAAATCGCCCAAGAGGGTCAAGCGCCGCTTCGGCCAATACCCTGCTGATACCTACAGAACCTTTTATTTCGCTGCCCAGGGTGGGTCAATCACCGGCTTCCCAAAATAATAGCCTTGCATGTAATCCACGCCCAGATCCATCACCATCTTTGCCACTTCGCCGTTTTCGATACACTCGGCAATGGTCTCTAACCCATAAGAATGCGTAAAATCCATCAGCGTGCGGATAAAGATCTTATTTTCCGTATTTTCTTCCAAACCGCGCACATACGACCCATCAATTTTCACAATATCCACCGAAAGATTCTTCAGCTGACGGAACGAGGTATAGCCCGCACCAAAATCGTCCAGCGCCACCTTACACCCAAGGCCCTGCAGCGCCGCCACAAAATAGGCCGTCTGACGCATATCCTTATGCGCAGACGTTTCCGTAATCTCCACAATAATACGTGATGCCACGTCTCCATCTTCCAGCAGCCGTGTGCACAGCTTCAACCAGCGCTGGTTGTTAGTTGTCAAATTTGAGATATTAAAGGAAAGCGTCACATCCTCATAACGTTTCAACTCCTCTACCACACGCTCCATCACATATTGGTCTACCATATCAATAATGCCCATCTTTTCTGCCACCGGAATCAACCCGCCCGCCGAAACAAGGCTGCCATCTTCATTATGGATCCGCAGCAAACACTCGTAGCTTTTGGGCTTCCCGTCCTTGCAGCCAATAATAGGCTGGTAGGCAAGCTTAATCCGCTTTTCCTCGAACGCGCTTTGCATATAGTGCAATTGGCTGATCTCTTGCTGGCTATCCAAATGCTCCTTACGCGCTTCTTGGTAATCATAGTGGAACAAATCATCGTGCGTTTTCACGGTATTAAGCGCCAAATAAGACTTATGCAGCGCATCTTGTGCGTCCATCGCAAAGGTGGGAATCACCACGCTACCCACCGAACTGCGCAAATGAATGGATTCGCCCAGGGAAGGATGCTCATAATGCATGATCGACTGAATCATCCGTCCGATCACCAGCTCCGCCTCACTTAAGGAATGGTGCGTTAAAATCATGCCAAATTGGTCAATCCCGGTGCGCATCACCACATCCCCATGACGCACCACCGTTTGCAGCAATGTCTGGATGCTCTGCATCATATGCTCGGCAAGCTCCAGCGTATACCACGTACCCATCATCAGCAGATTATCAATCGAAAGCAGCAGCACCACACTCTCTTTCCCGCTTTGGCTTTCTTCCTCAATACGCTCGGCCAGCATCTCCACAAACGCATCTTTCTGGTAAGAAGAAAGCGCACCCGTTTGAGGCGATGGCAACACCTCCGGAGCCGCAGCCGCGCTACTATCCAGCACATCCTTGTGCAGATAATGGGGGGTAATCATCCCCACACATTTCATCTTTCCGCCTTTGGAAAACGCCGTGCCCTGATCCTGCACCATCACCATATTGCCGTTTATCTGGCGCAAGCGATAAGTCTTGCTGTAATCCCCGCCTTTTTCCAAGACATGCTGCAGCGTAATCTGGTATTTTGCCTGGTCATGCTTATGAATGAGTGCCAGAAAATCCTTGTGCGTACTCGGCACGCCCGCACCCTGCATCAGCATGAACGGGCACAAAGAACCAGACCACTGTACCTCATCCGATGCAACATCCCATTCATACACAGCGCTGTAGGACTTTTCTAAGGCAAGCTTCAGTCGTTCTACTTCTTGCATAAAGAAATGGCTTCTAGGCTATAACAAAGATAAAGCTAGTCTACACATGCAAACACAGACTGGCAACTAGCAGATTCTATTCCTTTACCAAGACAATGACCAAGACCATCCCATCAAAACGCAAAAGTTGACTAGATAAACATTTTTACAACCTGTTTGATTTTTGGCAAAAAATTGTTTAGACTGGATTTTATGGGATTTCATATGCGACACATGGGAACGTGGTCCAAATGAAACAGAATGAAAAAGAAGGCATCAAACGCGCCTACAAGCCGGGCAAGCGCTTACGCAATGCAAGGGAGCGCCGTGGGTGGCAATTGGCCACCATCGCCAGAGATACCGGCATCCGCCAAGTCTATCTTGAAGCGCTGGAATCCAACGACAAATCCGCCATTCCAGGGGAGGCCTATTACCGCGCCTATATCAAACATTATGCGCGCTATCTGGGCCTGAAGCCCGAGTTCTGGCTTGAAAAAGTGGATATCGGAGGTGCCGCCGCGCCGCGTGTCCACCAGGAACATACTCCAGAAAATCTAGTGCTGCGTGACCTGCGCCCTCACACCCTCTGGATCACCAAATGGAGCATCCTTCTTGTCATCTGTTATGTCATATGGCTTTTTTGGCCAAGCGAGGATGCCCTGCACACCCAGGCCCTTCGGCAAAAAAACGTGCTGGAACTCTATAGCACACAAGATACAGAATTAATGCTGCTGACCAGCCATAGCCATGGAACAGGCATCACCCTCTTTTCTTCCGACGCCAACGCTCCTTTAAAGCAGACCATCACCCCTGGAGAGGTCTATTTCGTCCCCTCTGATGCCGTAGCACTCAAAGCAGAAAACTGGGACCATACCGATTTATACATCAACGGCATCCCGCTGCACTCCTTCCATCATTTATTAAACGATCACGGCGTTTTAAGGCACGATCTGGACCGGCTGAAATCGCTGGCCAACCTTAAAGCATCCTACTAGATACCGTTATCAAAATCTTTGAGCGCAGTGTCTAGGAACCATCCTAACACCAAAGACTCCAAAGAAAAAACTTGTGTGCAGTGCAACATTGTGCGAAGCTTTAAGGCGTGAAAGAATGCTTTAAACATGCACGCCTATATCCACCATATTTCTCTGCGCCCTGAAACAGCGCTGCCCCAAAATGCCGATGCGTTGGCGGAATACCATGCCGCCGTCCAAGACCTCGCCACCCACAACTATTTTGAGCTAGTAGCCACAAACCCTGCTACAAAAGGCCCTTACCACATGGCCCTGGAAATGGTGGATAACCGACTTCTCATGCATGTGAGTCAGCCTGAGCAGGCACACCACACACCCGTGGAGCACACCATTCGCCTGGCGATCACACCCTTTCGTCGGATCATGAAAGACTATTTGATGCTGTGTGAAAGCTTTCATCGTGCCAAACTGCCGCATGGGCCCAACTACCACTATGAAGGGCAGATGGAAACGCTCGATATGGCACGGCGCTCCTTACACGATGAAGGGTCCGAGCTGTTGCGTGACCTCTTAAAATCCGAAGCCAAAACAGACCAACCAACCGCAAGAAAACTCTTTACGCTGCTTTATGCCCTACATTTACGCACCGTGTAACCGCACATCCTGCAAAAACCCATAGTGCTGCCACCGCGTATACTATTACCCCATGCCAACCACACACGAAAAACTCAAGCACCTCCGCACCCATCTGCAGGAAGCAGGCATGCAGGGCTATATCCTCCCAATGCACGACCGTTTTGGCAGCGAATATGTTCCGCCACATGCCCGTTGTCTTGAATGGCTCACCGGCTTTACCGGCTCCGCAGGTCTGGCCGTCATCCTGCCAGAGTGTGCCGCTTTTTTCACCGATGGGCGTTATACGCTTCAGGCCGAGGCCGAAGTCGACACCACATGCTTTTCCCTCCATAATACCGCGAACCAAGGGGTCACCTCTTGGCTCAAAAACCACGCCAAAAACCTTACCATCGGCTACGATCCCTGGGTCATGCGCATGGCAAACTTAAAGCAGTACCAAGCACTGGATTCCATCACCTGGTCACCCATGCCCTGTCCGTTTGCCACCCTCTGGCCGGACCGTCCCTTAGCCACCAGCAAACCGGGCTTTGTGCACACACTTGGGCAGCAGCTTCACCCCACAGAACAAAAACGCCAAGCAGTTGAAGCTTCGGTGCAAAACAGCCAGATGCTTTTGCTCAGCGATCCCGAATCCATCAACTGGCTGCTCAATATGCGTGGCCACGATCTGCCTCACACACCCACGCTGCTCTGCTATGCCCTACTTGAAAAACAAGGCGCGCTTTGGCTATATGTCGATGAAGAAAAGCGGGATAAAACCCTCACGTCACATCTGGAAAGCCACCACGTCACCTGCATCCCGCTCGCACAGATTGCGTCGCATATCAAGCAGCACGTCCAAGCAAAACAGGTAAGCCTCGACCCGCAACAAACGCCCACAGCACTCGGCACACTCCTAGAAGAAGCAGGGGCTAACGTGCAGCTGGAACAAAATCCCTGCAATCTCCCAAAAGCCTGCAAAAATCCCGCAGAAATCAAAGCCATCACCCAGGCCCATATCCGCGATGGTGTCACCCTCTGCCGCTTCTTACACTGGCTGGAGCAAACCTGGCCAAACGCACCCATCACCGAACAAAGTGCCGCCGAAAAACTCGAAGCATTCCGCGCGGAAGACCCCGCCTTCCTTGGCAATAGCTTTGATACCATCTCCGGCTTTGGGCCGCATGGCGCCATCATCCACTACCGTGTCACCGAAGCAAGCAACGCCACTTTTAACACCGCAGGCGGGCTCTATTTGGTGGATTCCGGCGCGCAATATGAAGATGGCACCACCGATGTGACCCGCACCATCGCCCTTGGCA
>JANQHP010000171.1 GCA_028282625.1 Rickettsiales bacterium
CAGGATACCATTAGCGAAAGCGCCCTGACCCAAAACGCACGCCTGCTGGAAAAGGTCTTGGAAGATTTCGGCGTGCAGGGCAGCATCACCGCCGTGCACCCTGGGCCGGTGGTCACCCTCTATGAGCTAGAACCTTCGCCGGGCACCAAATCCTCGCGTGTGGTAGGCCTTTCCGATGATATCGCGCGCTCCATGAGTGCGGTTTCCGCCCGTATTGCCGTCATCCCCGGGCAGAATGCCATTGGGATTGAGCTTCCCAACCAAAAGCGGGAAACCGTTTTCCTGCGTGAGCTTCTTGAAAGCAAGGAGTTCAAAAAAAGCAAAGCCAAGCTCCCGCTTTCTTTGGGCAAAAATATTGGCGGAGAGTCGGTGATTATCGACCTGGCGAAAACACCGCATCTGCTGGTGGCAGGCACCACTGGCTCGGGGAAATCCGTGGGCCTAAACGCCATGATCCTCTCCCTGCTCTACCGCTACGGGCCGGAAGAGTGCAAGTTCATCATGGTCGATCCGAAAATGCTGGAACTTTCCGCCTACCAGAACATCCCACATCTGCTGACGCCTGTGGTCACCGAGCCCGCGAAAGCGGTGGTGGCGCTGAAATGGACCGTCAAAGAGATGGAAAACCGCTACCGGTTGATGTCCAATTTGCGCGTCCGCAATGTGGAAGGCTACAACCAAAAAATTGTGGAAGCCAAAAAGAAGGGGGAAGTGCTCACACGCTCGGTCCAAACTGGATTCGATACCGAAACAGGTCAGCCTGTATTTGAAGACGTGGCACTTGATATGACACCCCTGCCCTTCATTGTTGTGATTGTGGATGAAATGGCCGATCTCATGCTAGTTGCCGGCAAAGATATTGAAGTATCCGTCCAGCGCCTAGCCCAGATGGCGCGTGCGGCGGGCATCCATATTATTCTGGCCACCCAGCGCCCATCGGTGGATGTCATCACCGGTATCATCAAAGCCAATTTCCCAACACGCATCAGCTTTCAGGTCACCTCCAAAGTGGATAGCCGCACTATCCTTGGTGAGCAAGGCGCCGAACAATTGCTCGGCATGGGTGATATGCTCTATATGTCGGGTGGCAGCCGCATCATCCGTGTACATGGCCCCTTTGTGAGCGACCAGGAGGTGGAAGATGTGACTCGTTTCATCAAGCAGCAAGGCGCCCCTTCCTATATTAACGCTGTGACTACCGATACCAACGATGACATGGGTACTGGCATGATGATGGCTAGCAGCAGCGACGAAAACAAGGATACCCTTTATGATCAAGCTGTGGCACTGGTCTGCCGCGAGAAAAAAACCTCCATCAGCTTTGTGCAGCGCGCCTTAAAAATTGGCTATAACCGCGCCGCCAATATCATCGAACAAATGGAAGAAGATGGCATCCTCAGCGCACCCAATCATAGCGGCAAACGTGAAATCCTCACGCCTGATGACAATGTATAAACTGGCCCACACAACCCTCGCGCCCTACATAACCCTCGCGCTATGCATGCTGCTAGCCATCACAGGCTACGGGTTGCCGCTTGAGGCACAAACTTCTCGCTTCGACCGCTTCCATAGCGATGCGTTTAAGCACAATACCCCGATAGACCCTTCGCGCTATACCAAGCAACTGCAGGAAATCGAACAATACCTCAATAGCTTTACCACACTTTCGGCTACATTCACGCAAAGCACCCCACCAAGCGGCACCCTTACATCCGGCAAGCTTTATATTGCCAGGCCGAACAAGGCACGTCTTGAATACCAAGGCTCTTCTGCCACCGAGCTTGTCATACATGGCAAAAGGCTGATGTATTACGACAAAGAGTTGGACCAGGTGAGTTACGCCGATGTGCCACCCACACCCTTTATGATATTGCTGCAACACAATATCGAGCTTATGGGGCCATCGGTCACGCTGCACCATTTCCGCGATAAAACGCACCAATATATTCTGACCTTTTCTTTGAACAACCAAGAGCAAGAAGAAGCGCCCAAAGAATTTTTTACCCTCACCTTTGAGCGCGAGTTGCAAAATCATCGCTACACACTCACCCTTTCGCGAATTGACATTACCGATAGCAGCTACACCTCAACCGTGGTATTCTTAAGCAATCTGTTGCTCAATTCCCCTTTGGATAAAGCGCTCTTTTCCCTATCCAACCCGAAAAACCAACGCCCAAGAAAGTAATATCAACCCATAGGAGATAGTATGCCAAGTTTTGACATCGTATCCGAAGTCGATTTGCAAGAAGTAGAAAACGCCATTCAGGGCGTTGCCAGAGAAATCAAGCAGCGCTACGACTTTAAGGGCAGCCAGTCTTCTATCACACGTGAAGAGCAGACCATCACATTGCTCGCCGATGATGATCTGCGCCACAAGGCCATGATAGATATGCTCAAAGTGCATCTCACGCGGCGTAAAATAGATGCCAATGCGCTGGATATGGGTAAGGCTGAGCAGGCCTCAGGCAACATGGTGCGCCAAGTCCTCACCGTACGTCAGGGGATCGACCAGCCGACTGCCAAGCAAATCACCAAATCCATTAAGGAACAGAAGCTTAAAGTCCAAGCCTCGATTCGCGGGGAAGAGATTCGCGTGACCGGCAAAAAACGGGACGATTTGCAGCAAACCATCACGGCAATCAAAGCGCTCAACATCGCCCTGCCGCTGCAATATATTAATTTCCGGGACTAATCAGCGGGCAACAACTATCTGGCGTTCCAAAGAGGGTCCGAAAGTTTGGAAAGGAAGGCCTGATGCGCCTCTTCCTCCTCTTGGGTAGGGGCATGGGGCCGGATCGGTTGCACCTTCGATGTCGCTGGCGCAAGACTCGCAGAAGATCGCGTAGCAGCGTCCTCCTCTAAAGCAACCTTCGTACGACCCGCATCGTGTAAATTCATACGAATTTGTACCCCGCCCATCAACTCCAGATACATATCCGCCAGCAGTTCGGCATCCAACAGCGCCCCGTGCTTTTCACGGGCAGAATTATCCACATGAAAACGCTTACACAGCGCATCCAGGCTAGCAGGCGAACCCGGAAAGGTTTTGCGCGCATGTTTTAGCGTACAAAACACCTGGCTATCTGGCAAAGGCTCCTGTTTGATAGTGCGCAATTCTGCATTGATAAAACGCATATCAAAATCTGCATTATGAATCACAAGCTTGGCATCTCCTACAAACGCAAGAAACGCCTCGGCCACTTCGCTAAAAAGCGGCTTGTCCGATAAAAATTCTTCGGAAAGCCCATGCACCCGAAAAGCCTGCTCGGGCATATCCCGTTGCGGATTGATGTACACATGGAAATTCCGACCCGTACGGATACGATTTTCCATCTCCACACACCCAATTTCAACCAGCCGATGCCCTTCTGTGGGTGAAAGGCCGGTGGTCTCCGTATCTAGCGCAATTTCACGACGCGTTTCTTCAGACGCCATATTTTCTAAACCGCAAAGCTATTCCCGCAACCGCATGTGGCGCTAGCATTGGGGTTGCGTATCTCAAAATGAGCTGCCCCCAAGGTTTCCACATAATCCAGCACCGCATTATCTAAAAAAGGTAGGGAAACGGAGTCCACCGCTACTTTAGCCCCATCTTTTTCGAGCAACATGTCATCTTCTGCAATGCGTTTGTCAAAATCAAACTTATATTGAAAACCCGAACATCCACCGCCATCCACGGCAATACGCAGCACCGTATCCCCATCAGAATCACTTTCGGATTCCTGGTTCAGTAAAAAAGCAATGCGCTGCACGGCACTATCGGTTAGGGCAAAAGGAGTATCCATTGACGTTGATTTATCGGGCATGGTAACAGTAACAAATGGTGAACAAACGATGCGTCATACATGAATCAATATAATACTATTCCAGGCATTTTTCCAGCCCCTTATGCCTGTTATCCACAAGAAAGCCGTGGCAGATACCACCGCGAAGAAGAACATCAAGGGCGCTCGCCCTATCAACGGGACCGCGACCGCATTATCCATGCCACGGCCTTTCGAAGGCTGGAATATAAAACCCAAGTCTTCGTTTACAATGAAGGCGACCATTACCGTACACGCCTCACGCACAGCCTGGAAGTCGCCCAGCTTGCACGCTCCATCTGCCGGGAGCTTGGCGCGAATGAAGACGTGGCCGAAGCGGTAGCCCTGGCGCATGATATGGGTCACCCCCCCTTTGGTCACGCAGGCGAGGCCAGCTTAAACCATTGCATGGCCGAATATGGCGGCTTTGACCACAACGCCCAAACCTTACGCATTCTCACACATTTAGAGCAAAAATATGCCGCCTTTGATGGCCTCAACCTCACCTGGGAGTCTTTGGAAGGCATCGTCAAGCATAACGGCCCTTTACTCGAGCACAAAAAACCGATTCACCACTCCATCCTTGCTTACAACAACCAACATGACCTCATGCTTGGTTCTTGGCCAGCACTTGAGGCACAAATTGCTGCGATTAGCGATGATATCGCATACAACAACCACGATCTGGAAGATGGTATCCGGGCCGGGCTTTTTACATTGGAGGAAGCAAGAGAACACATTCCCTTGGTCGAAGAAACGCTGCAAGCCATAGAACAGGACCACCAAGCCCTCTCTTTATCGCGCGTCTTGCATGAACTAAAGCGCCGTATGATCCATAAAATGGTCGTGGATCTAGTCCATTTTACCCGCGCATGCTTAAAGCATCACAACATTGAAACAGCAGAAGATATCAGAAACCAGAACCAGGGCATGGTCGCCTTTAGCGAAGAGATGGCCACCCATTGCGCATCCTTTAAAACATTCTTGATGCAGCACATGTACCGCCACTATAAAGTCAACCGCATGACCCGCAAAGTCCAACAGGTGGTGCACGATTTATTCCATGTATTGTTCGAAGAACCCCAATGCCTGCCACCAGAATGGTCCAACCGTTTTACTTCCTCCTCCAACAAAACCGAGCAGGCCATTGTGGTCAGCGATTTTATTGCTGGCATGACCGACCGTTTTGCCTTAGAAGAGCATGCACGGCTACTTAACCCTACCTTTCGGTTAATTGGCAACATGTAATTGCTTGACCCACTATTAGCCCAAGATACCCATGCACCTCTTTCAGCAGGCACGCACGCTCATTATTGCCACGTTAAGGGAGTATATTACCTCAGGCTTCTTGCCCGAAGATATCCCCCTAGACGCGATCACCGCTGAACCGCCGAAGAACGCCGCACACGGGGATATTGCGCCCAACGCGGCGATGGTGGTGAGTAAGGCGGCGAAAAAACCTCCAAGAGAGATCGCGGAAAAACTGGCAGAAAAGCTAGGCCACGCAAGCTTTATCACGCATGTCACCATTGCAGGCCCTGGTTTTATCAACCTGCATCTAACAGCTGAATGCTGGCTGGAGCTGCTTCAGTCCATCCTAAAGCAAGGCACAGCATATGGGGATGGCGCGCTAGACGAAGCAGAAAAAGAGCGTATCAACATTGAATATGTCTCGGCCAACCCCACCGGCCCGGTCCATATCGGGCATGCTCGTGGCGCGGTGATCGGCGATGTACTGGCCAATCTTTTAGCCAAGGCCGGGCATCATGTGACCAAAGAATATTACATCAACGATGCCGGCAACCAAATGGATATCCTGGCAAAATCTGCTTATTTACGCTACCAGGAAGCACTTGGCAAAACGATTGAAACCATGCCGGAGGGCTTGTATCCCGGGGATTACCTTGTGTCTGTGGGTAAAGCACTCGCCGCATCATTGGGAGATAGCCTGTGCAGCCTGCCTGAAGAGGAGTGGCTTCCACCCGTACGTCACGCGGCAACCGATCAGATGATGGAGCGCATCCGTACCGATCTTGCTTCCATGGGCATTACCCATGATATTTTTACCTCCGAGCGAGCACTCATAGAGCAAGATGCCATTGAGAAAGGCCTGGCAATATTGCAAAAAGCGGGGCTGGTCTATACCGGTGTGCTAGATGCCCCCAAAGGCAAAGCGCCGCCAGAAGATTGGGAACCACAAGAACAGCTCTTATTTCGCTCCAGCGCGTTTGGCGATGACAGCGACCGCCCTTTAAAAAAATCGGATGGCACTACCACCTATTTTGCGTCCGATGTCGCCTATCACCACGACAAGCTGAAAAGAAATTTTTATCGCATGATTGTGATACTGGGCGCTGACCATGGCGGCTACGTTAAACGGCTGCAAGCGTTAGTCAGTGCCCTGGCTTCTGCCATGCACACCCACGCCAACCTGGATGCCTTGCTCTACCAGCTGGTGCATTTTTACGACCAGGGCAAGCCTATGAAAATGTCGAAACGGGCGGGCACCTATGTCACGGTGCAAGATGTCATTGATGCCGTAGGCAAAGATGCACTACGCTTCCTCATGCTGACCAGAAAAGCCGATGCACCGCTGGATTTTGACCTGCAAAAAGCCACCGAGCAGTCCAAAGACAACCCAATATTTTACGTACAATATGCCCATGCGCGTATTTGTTCTGTGCTAAGACGCGCTAAAGAGGAAATAGAAGGCGACACACCCCACGCTAAAGAAGAAGTACCCCTTTCCACCCTATCGCTACTCACCCACCCGGCAGAAAAATCGCTGATGCAATTACTCGCACAATGGCCTCGTATTGTGGAGTCATCGGCCAAGCTCTCTGAGCCACATCGCATCGCCTATTATGTGCAGGATGTCGCCGCTTCATTGCATGGGCTGTGGAATTTAGGCAAAGAAGAAGATATTCGCTTTATCGTGCCAGAAGAAAAAACGCTCACACAAGCACGATTAGCACTCCTGCAGGCCACGGCCATCACCATTGCATCGGGACTGAAGGTGATGGGCATCACACCGCTGGAATCCATGTAACGCAACAGGTTTGGCTTTTTAGATACGGTTCTTCAAGTCTTTGCGCGCAGCATTTTAGAGCTTTTTGCAGCGTAAAAGGGTCAAAAGAATGCCTCAAATGCATTTGAGAGCAGTGTCTAGAGGGTTGCATGTTCAAAATGGTATCTATATTTATGAAGATATCAAAGAGGTTACGAGCCTAATGAACAACACACCTTCCCCTTCCATCGCATCGCCTTCCCATTTTAAACGTATCCTTTCTACCATCTCCATGGTGGTGGCGATGACCGGGCTTTTCATACTCGGATGGCTTGCCTATGAGGAAAATATCACCCCCACCACACAAGAAGATATTCCTCTTGTTAAAAAAGACCCCAAACCTTTTAAAGTGAAGCCAGAAGAACGCGGTGGCATGCAGATACCCCACCAGGATAAACAAATTTTCTCTGTTATGCGTCAAGAGACCACCACCGGCGATGAAAAAAATATCGACTTCTTATCCAAAGAACCAACCCTGGTCAATCGTGAAGAAGCGCTGGAGCAAACCACCAACACACAGGCCCATCCTTTACGTCCCGATGAAATGGCGCCTGTACCGGGCATGGCAACCACTCCCACCGCTGCCACTACACCCCACCTCGAAGATGCCATGGCCGCCACGCAAGCACAGCCTCAGATTAAGGTGAACGTACTCAAGCGTCAAAACACGCAAGGCAAGGAAATCCAGCGCATTCAACTCTCGCAGGTGCCACACACACCCAAGCGCAAATATGCTACGGTGAAAAAAGCCTATACCCCACCAGCAAATAGTACATCATCGCCGGCCACTTCCACAGAAACTGCTGCTTCTTCTCAAAAGAGCCGCGTACCGCTGAGCCAAATGCGTGGCTATCGTGCGCAACTGGGCTCTTATCGAAGCCTTGATCGGCTGGAGCAAGGCTGGAATGGGCTTCAGTCACGTTTTCCTGCGCTACTTGATACACTAGACTATACAGCGCAACGGGTCACCATTGCAGGCCGTGGTGTTTTCTTTAGGCTGCAGGCGGGTCCTTTTCCTACCAAAGAGGATGTCCGTAGTTTTTGTAAAAAAATGCAGTCTAAAAACGAAGGCTGCTTACTGGCACGCGAATAGGCTCTGTTGAGATTGTATGCCCTTACCCGCTCCGGCCATCTTTAGCCTCTCAGGGCTTGTTTTAACAGAAAACGAGTGCGTGCTACTGCGGCAAACAAAGCCCGCTGGCATCATCCTCTTTGCACGCAATATTGTATCACCGGAGCAAGTAAAAAAGCTGATAGGTCAGTGCCACGAAGCGGTTGAAACCAAAGAGCTATTAGTCACAGTTGACCAAGAAGGCGGTCGAGTGGCACGCCTGAAGCCACCCCATTGGCCCTCCTTTCCTCCTGTGGCAAACCTTACCGCAATGGCATCACAAGATATGGCAAAAGCCGAACAAAATGTGTACGACCACTATGCTGCGATTGGTAACATACTCAAAGATCTAGGTTTTAATACCAATTGTGCACCGGTGTTGGATATCCCCACACCAGGCAGTGATGCCATTGTAGGTGACCGTGCCTTTAGCGATAACCCCGAACGCACAAGCCGTTTGGCAGAAGTAGCCTGCCGTGCGCTGGAAGACCAGCATATTTGGCCGGTGCTGAAACATATCCCAGGCCATGGGCGCGCTACGGTCGACAGCCACAAAGCCCTGCCTACGGTCCATACCCCATTGGAAGAGCTTGAAAAAACAGACTTTGTGCCCTTTTTCCACCTGCGCCACCAGCACATGGCGATGACCGCCCATATTTGCTATACGGCCCTGGATGCCGAAAATTGTGCCACTTTTTCTGCAAAAGCAATCCACACCATCCGGCACACCATTGGGTTTGATGGTTTGCTCATGAGCGATGATCTGGCCATGGAAGCGCTTTCTGGCAGCCTGGAAAGCAGAGCATCGCGTGCGCTTGCAGCCGGTTGTGACATCGTTTTGCACTGCACCGGTAAATTTAAAGAATTAGAAACCCTTGCCGACCACTTGCCCGCCATGTCAAATAAAGCAGCCGCGAGGTGGAAAAATATCTGGAAATCAGATAGTTAAATAAATCCTTTTTGAGGGGAAAATAATCCCCTCTACTCCACCAACTGCACCCCACCAATTTACTAGCCGTTTAGGGTTTTTTTAATACTTTTTCTTTATACTACAAAGGTAGGTAAAGGAAAATATTATGCGATATACCACATCCATCATGGTCTTGCTTGCTGTGCTTGGCACTGCTGGCTGCGGCATGGGCACAGGATTAAACGAATGGGGCGGCTATAAGCTACTGAGCCCCAGGCCTTTTATGCAAAATCTACCGGAAGGACACGACGATTATAGCCGTGGCTTTCGTGCAGGGTGCAGCAGCTTTACCCGCACCGTGGGGTCAGGATTGCTTCGGATGTACGATAGTGACATGTACGATCCGGAGGAAGGCATTGAAAACAATGAATACTACGCAGGCTACCGTATCGGCAGCTATTACTGCACCCAATATTTAGACGTAGAGCCCATCTAGGAAAGCAGGATGCAACACACCCTCATACGCTTATCTATTCTTATGCTGCTGCCTCTGTTGATAACAGGGTGCAACGGCAAGAATGGTAGCTTTGATATCCGCAAACCGGCATCGCTAGATCTCACGCCTCCTCCAGGTCCACCAGAATATGAGCAAGGGTGGAGCGATGGGTGTGAAAGTGGCATGAACGCCTATGCGCATGACTTTTACAAATCCCTTCGTGTCTTTGACTTAAGGCTGGACCCTGTACTGCGTCAAAACCGTATGTATTACCAAGTGTGGAAGGACGCCTTCCTCTATTGCGCCATTTATTATGATTCGGCCATCAACAGTCGGAAATTGTAGGAGAACCACCATGATACCATCCCCTACATCTTCCATCCTGCTTACCACATTGCTGGTCCTGATGCTTTCTGCCTGCAGCCCTTTTCCGCCCTGGGCCAGAAAGCTGGAAAAAGGCCCTCCTTCTATGGGCGATAAAGAATATAACCCGCTCTACCTGCAAGGGTGGCAAGATGGATGCCATAGCGGCATCTCCGCTTCCACCAATCTTTGGTACAAGTTTCAGTATGGCTTTAAGCAAAATGCAGAATTGGCACAAGATACCGTCTACTACAAAGGCTGGAAAGATGCTTTCGATCTTTGCCAGCGCTATACGTACCAATATCGCAGGAGGCCTTTCATTTAGGATTAGCCCATGCGTATCATCACCCTCACCATCTTATGCACTCTGATTGTGACGCTTTCAGCATGTCAGCAATTTACCAAACCGCGCCCCTGGGGCTTGGGTGAAACACCTGATGGCACGCCTGAATTCCGCAAAGGGTGGGAAGATGGATGCGACACCGGTTTACGTGCCTATGGTGGCCACTGGTACCGCAACCGCTCCGGCTACAAGCACTTCAAACAGGACTTAACCCTCATTCACAATCCGGAATACTACCGCGCATGGCGCGATGCCTTTACCTATTGCCGTTGGTATGTGTGGAATTGGCAAAGGCCCGCGCGTGGCACCAATAACAAATATGCGATCTTTTTCTAATGTTTAAACACCCCACCCTCTTGATACTATGCGCCCTCATGTTGGTGAGTGGATGCCGTACCGTGTACGAAATTCCTAAAACACCGCCTGAGAATGCACCGCCAGAATATAAAATGGGCTGGAAAGATGGCTGTGAGAGTGGCTTTTCCACCTTTAGTAACTATTACATGAAAATGCTTTATAGCTTTGCCATGGATATCAAATTAATGCAAGAATCCAGCTGGTATAACAAAGCATGGAACGACTCCTATGCCTACTGCCGTAGCTATATGAACCGATTGCTGGCAGGTGACACCTTTAGTACGAGTAGCCCAGCACTTTTTGCGAATGATAGCATGCGGCTAAAAGCCGGTGGTCGCCTGCGTATGGGTGTCGCCGTTGAGGGTGATGAGGCTGAAAGCTCGCTTTTTAGAGGCCTTAGCCTGCCCGGCTGGGACCATAATGGCTGGGGAGGTAACACAGGCTGCAAAGAGAATTGGCTTAGCACCGGCTTCTGGGATTGTCCGGGTATGGGCAATCTCAACACACAGCAATGGCCCATGGGTGAGAGCACCTGGCCTTAGACACCGTTGTGACATAGGAGAATGTTTTGCCATGTGTTTGATTTTGCTTAAGAACAAGAAGATTTTCGACAGAGATGTGGGGGCATCTTTGGAGAACATGTTCGCCGTTATTAGGCAAAATCAACCATGGCCCTTCGGGTTGCGACTAAAACCGCTATCCACTGCGTCTTTATGCTTGACCATAGGCACACGATGCTCTGCGCATCAATCCTTGTGGAGTAACGATTTTAGTCCGCAACAAAATAATTTCCTATCTAACAACAGTGTCTAGGCAAGTGCCAAAACCATCCTTAAAAATTCTGCTTAAACCACTGCACCATACGGTTAGCCATACTCTTTCTGGCCAGCGTTTCCGTTTCAAAAAGTGAACCCGCTTCCATCTGGCGCTTCTGCTCCGCATAATGAAGCAAGCCGATTGCCGTTGCAAAAGAAGGCCCACGGGTGGCCTCTGCCAAACCTTCTGCCGTTTTAGGCAACCCAGCCCTGGTGTGGCAATGAAACATCTGCGACGCCAGTTCCTGCATACCGCGTAATTGCGAGGTGCCACCAGATAAAACCAGCCGGTTGCCAGCCATGGCATAAGGGCCGCCTTGTTGCAGCTTTTGCTTGACCATCTCCAATATTTCTTCTGCGCGTGGCCTTATAATGGCACATAAACGTGCCTTGGATACATGCTCACCCGCACGCTGCAGCCCAGGATAAGGCATTTCTTCTGACCCCACATCCAAACCAAGATCTTCAGCAGGCAGCTCGATATTTTCTTGGTTATCCGCTTCGGTATGAATCACATTGCCATACAGTGTTTTAATGCGTTCGGCAGCCTGCACGCTGACCGAAAGACCATACGCAATATCATGCGTAATATGCTCACCGCCCAGTGGCACCGTATCCGTGTGCACCAAATGGCCTTTGGAAAATACTGCAAGCGAGGTGCTGCTTGCCCCAATATCCACCAGCAATACACCCAGTTGCATCTCATCCTGTGAAAGGCTGACCAAACCAGACATATATCCCGAGAAAGCGGCATCTTCCATATCAAGATGGCATTGTGCCAAACAGCTTGTGATATTACGCAACACGGTCGCAGAAACCGTCACAATATGCAACGTAGTCGCCAACATCTTGCCATACATCCCGCGCGGATCATGCACGCCCTGCATATCATCCAACGTATAGCCAAGCGGCACACAATGCAAAACGGTCGCATCCGGTGCATTAAAATGCTCATATCCCTTGGCAATAATATGGTTGATATCCCGGTCGGTGACCTCATGGCCTGAGACCTGTGTATTGATATGTATGGTATGCGAGGTAATGCTTGCACCCGAAAAACTCACAAACACCGCATCAATGGTCTGCTCTGCCATTTTTTCTGCCAAATGCACCGCCGAAAGAATCGAGGTTTCCGCTTTTTTGATATCTGTGACAATACCGCCTTGAATCCCTTCGGCCACCTGGTGCCCTATACCCGCGATATGCCAGGAACCGTCTGATTGTGGCAACGCAATAAAGCACACCACTTTTGACGTACCCAAATCGACGACTGCTATTGGTCCATAGCGGGACATCGCACTACCTTATACCATAATGAAGCCACACGCATAAAATAGACTATTTTGGTACAATGAACAGCCTGTTTTCAACACGCAAATCAAGGGTTTTGATCTTACGACTAAGCAGCTGGTGTTGCGCGTGCCATTCCACCAACTGCGCAAGTGCCTGATCCACACGCTGCTCAGGCAACAATACCACCATACCATCGCGTAAGCGTATATTCCATCGCCGGTTACCCACCCGGTAGACCGCATCCAAAGAGGCAAATAGCAAGGGGTGTTGCTGCAACGCCTGAAGCAGCATGGGAAACTGCTCCGGCGCTTGTTCACCCTCCACCAACAACAAGGTTTCAAACACATCATATTGCGCCTTTTCATGCCTACGATAAGGCGCAATCACATAGCCCGAACCATCCAAAAGGTAAAATGCCCCTTGGCGATGCCACAAGGCCACCGCAATGCGCTCTTCAATTTCAATGGAAAGGTGGTCCGGCAAACGACGTGTCACATGGGCAGACTTCACCCACCCGATTGCCTCTACCCGCCGCTGCAAGGCCTGCAAGTCAATTTGCATCAGCGGAATCTTGTTCCCGTTGTGCCAAAAAGCTTGATCGCCTGGAATTACCGCTTCCACCTCTTCTGCCAAAAGATAGTATATCCCTTTAATGGTAATGCCGTGCAGGACCAAGCCGCTAGACTGGCTCACACGGTAAAGCACACCATCGTAATAAGCCTGCATCTCCTCTGTAAGTTGGTGTCCCTTAGGGTGAGTCAGCAAAAAAACGGTCAGACCGGCAAGCACTAAGGCCATCATCGTACGTTTGATATACCTTAAGGGCTTTTTAGCACCTTTACGCCCTGCGGCTGTCTTGGCTCGCTTGGCAACGTATTTTTTGGGCTTCACGCGTCCACTTCCACGCTTAGACACTGTGATGAATGCGGCTGGTAATCGCATTGCGCACCTTGCAACAATCGCTCCACCAACCTAGGAAATGGCAGCCCTTTGGCCGCCGCTAATTTAGGCACCAAAGAAGTCGGAGTCATGCCTGGGTGGGTATTAATTTCCAAGACATAGATACGACCATCCCCTCCCACAGCCGGATCACTATAACGCATGTCCGTACGACTAATCGTGCGGCAACCTATTGCCTCATGCGCGTTACAGGCATAGGCACACGCACGCTCCAACACATCCTCCTCCACACCGGGCGGAGGCGAGAGATACTCCGTATTCCCGGAGGTATATTTATTCTGATAGGTATAAAAACCCTCTTTGGGCTTTATTTCCATCACGCCCAAAGGCTCAACCGCCATGCCCGGCGCTTGCAACACGCCCACGGTCCATTCTCTTCCTGCGATATAAGGCTCCGCAAGCAGCTGCTTATAATGCGTGATAGAAGCGAAAATAGCCGGCTCATCCGCATCCGCGTCCACTATATGCACGCCCACGCTGGAACCATCCTCTAGCGGCTTTAAAATATAAGGGCGCGGCAAGGGATCAACAAGCGTTTGACCCGTGCCCGCCAGCGATGCGACCTCTACCACCACACCCGGCACCACGCACACACCCGCTTGTTCCATCAATATTTTCGCCGTGGGCTTGTGCATCGCCAGCGCACTGGCCCGCACGCCAGAATGCGTATATTTAAGGCCCAATATTTCGCACAAGCCTGCCACGCACCCATCCTCACCATAAGTGCCATGCAACGCATTACACACCACATCAGGGTCGCACGCTTGAAGCTGGTGTGCTAGGTCCATCCCCATATCAATACGTGTCACATCATGACCAAGAGATTGACACGCTTCTGCCAAAGCCTTCCCTGTATCCAAAGAGACCTCACGTTCGCTGGAAAGCCCGCCCTCTACCACAGCTATATGCATATAAAATCCTTATAATTTAGTATTTTGTTATGTTTATTTTATGTATATAATTAAGCACGAGAGCGCACATAAAGCCCCGGCGCATCCACGTGCTCTGCGCCGCGTAAGGCAACTGGCTGTCTTGCCTTAACGCTTTGCCCTGTGTGGCCATTTTGCACCATCCAGCGATCCCAATGTTCCCACCAGGAGGAAGCCTCATGGTGCATGGCGGAGGCAAACCATTGCTCAGCTTCTTCACCCGCCACACTGCCCTCCCAATACCCATAACGTTTTTTAGCAGGCGGGTTTACCACACCAGAAACATGCCCAGACTCTGTTAACACAAAACAGGGTGCTTGCTTCATATATTGCGAAGACGCATAGGCCGATTGCCAAGGCACAATGTGGTCCTCCAACGCCGCAAGAAAATAGGAAGGTGTCGTAATATTGCCAATATCAAGTGGCTTGCCTTTCATAGTGATCTTTTGCGGCTGAATCAAGGCATTCTCTTGATAAAACATCGTGATATATTCTTGATACATCTTCGCAGGCAAGTCGGTAACATCGTTAT
Source organism: Rickettsiales bacterium (assembly GCA_028282625.1). Taxonomy (GTDB): domain Bacteria; phylum Pseudomonadota; class Alphaproteobacteria; order Rickettsiales; family UBA8987; genus JANQHP01. The sequence continues at coordinate 14,980 of JANQHP010000171.1, forward strand.
TCCAATATAAAATATCAAAAGGAAAGGGCTGCTTCCCCATCAGGTAGTTGTTGACTACAAAAGACCATATCAAGTCATTGGCGCGGAGCAAACGAAACACCAGCGCCATATCCTTCCCCGGCAGCACACCTTTTTTGGCAATACGCTCCTCAAAAGCATCCAACAAGCCCACATCCACGAAAGAGCCTAAATCACCGGTAGCGCCAAAATCGATAAGGGTGGTGATATAAGTCGCCGAGCGAATATGGTCGATAGAAACAGTACCAGGCCCCTTGGAAGCCGCCGAAAGCCACGCCAAGGTGCAAGCCAGTATTGTCCCACCAATACAATACCCCATCACGTTGAGTTGCTTGGTTTTTGAAGCATGAAGCACTGCTTCCATGGCCGGCAGCACGCCATCTGCCATATAATCTTCGAACCGAACATCCGCATGCTTGGCAGTCGGATTCACCCACGACGTCACACAAACGGTATAACCACGCTCCACCAGCCATTTGATCAAGGATTTTTCCGGCGTAAGGTCCAGGATGTAATATTTATTAATCCATGGGGAAACGATCAACAAAGGTTTGGCATGGACAGTCGATGTCGCAGGCGCATATTGGATCACCTCCACCAAATGGTTCCGAAAGATCACCTTTCCCTTGGTGGTAGCCACCGTTTTACCCAAGACAAACGCCGCATCATCGCAGGTCGAGGGCAAGTAGTAGCCTTGATCCTTCTGCGTCGAGTGCCGAAGATCCTCTAAAAATTGCTTCATGCCCTGCAAAATATTGTCCCCACCCGTGCGGGTAATCTCTTTCCATACCAAAGGGTTGGTCGCCGCAAAATTAGTGGGGGCCGAAGCATTGAGCCATTGTTGCGTATAAAACTGCATCCGCGCGTGTTGTTTTTCTGGTAACACATCCTGTGATGCCTGCAATAAATTAGTCGTATACTGCACCGATAAAAAATAGGCTTGCTTAATGAGAGAAAAAACAGGATGCGCCTTCCAAATACCATCTTGAAATCGCCTGTCCTTCGGGTCTGGCATAAAAATTTCAGGTAAAGGTTCTCCTGCCGCCTGAGAAGAGATATTACCCCAGAGCGAAAGGGTGGATTGAAACCATTCCTGATAGTTTTTCCAAAATATTTCTGGCTTTTCCTGCGCAAATTGCATCCATGCCTGCATCATTTCATGCGCCGGTTGCATCGTATTCGTGCCATATTCTTCCTGCCACTGCAGCCAGAGCGTTTGAGATTCAACAAAAACCTCTTCCCAAAGCTTGGTCAAAGCAAGAAACGTTTCTTCCGAAAACGGAGAATGGGATACCGGACCATGCTGCATAGAACTTTTGCCTGATCGTATGTTATCTGGTATAATACGTTATCTTTTACACGATAAATTAGGGCTTGTGAACGTGGTATTGCCTTTTCGCTTTCTATTCTTTTGCAGCGTCTGTTTGATCGCTCTTTCTGGATGCAACTGGGTCAAAAATACGTCTGAAAGGCTTGGGTCTTACTTGCCTACCTCCAAAGATACCACACCATGTAAAGGCAAAATGTTCTGTAGCGATGAGGACATCGCAGCATCCGCTAAAGCAAGCAGCACATCCTATAGCAACAGGAAACCCGTCAATAGGCCTGCTCCCACCCAAGCGCAGGCATCCCCCGCGCAGGAAAGGGTGAGCCCACCCTACCCTAGCAACCCAGGAGCAACCCCTTATCCCTACCAATCCCCTTCCAATGCCGCACCCAATGCCGGCATGCATATCCCACCTGGTATGGTGGCAGTGCCCATGCCAGATAATTTTGTGCCACCTCCAGGCTCCATGGCCTTGCCTCCTTCTGCTAATACGCCACCTCAAGCATTTCCCGGGGCGCCTCCCTTTCCTCCAAACAACGCCATGTCCCCTTTTCAAGGCATGCCCGCACCACCTTTGGATGCCGGTGCACCACCCAAGCGCCTGGCGATTGATGCACATGGCAACCTCATTAATGCCGATACAGGCCAACCGGTTATACTGGACAAACACAACCAACAAGGCTATAATGATAGCCGCTTAAAACCATGGGAGGCAAACCCGGAGTGGAAACATGACTTGCCCCCAAGTCCAGTTGATGACTTAAAAGAATCGTTGGATTGGTAAAAAAGTCCCTGTAACTTAAGTAAAACAAAGGATGACACATGGCCCTAAAAAGGCACTATTCCCTTATAGCCGCCATCACACTCATCCCCCTACTTTTAACAGGGTGCAGTACGGTCAAAGGGTTTTGGTGTAATATCACCGCCTGTCACCGTGAACAGAACATTGATTTGGAAAGACGCATGCCTGAAAACCAACCCTACCAAGGGCACAGCCATTGATCCTAGGCTCTCCACCCTTGCCTACTAACAACATCTACCTGAATTTTGACCCATTTTTTATCACGTAACCTTACATAAGCTAGTCCGATGGAACACTTAAAAGATATCTGCTACAATGAAGCTGGCCTTGTACCGGCGATTGCCCAGCGCCATGACACAGGCGAAGTCCTGATGATGGCCTGGATGAACCAAGAATCGTTGGAAGAAACGGTCAAAAGCGGCAAAGTACATTACTGGTCCCGTTCCAGAAACAAACTATGGTGCAAGGGAGAAACGTCTGGCAATACGCAGTCTCTCAAAGAGATTCGTGTGGATTGTGACCAAGATTGCATCCTGCTTCTGGTCGACCAAGCCGGCCCAGCCTGTCATACCAATCGTCCCAACTGCTTTTTTTACAAACTCGAAGATAATGGATTTAAAATTATAAGCGATCCGGTATAAAGCAGCCCTTCACTCTAAAAGATGACAAAGCGGCTTGACAGCTGTGGTAGAATAAAAGAGTGCAGTTAGGCCAATAAAAAAACAAGAAACGAAGACAATATGTCCAAGTGAGCCTTAAGCCCGGTATAGGTGGTGGCTCAAGGCGAAAGTCTAGAAAGCTTTCGTTAGGCATCATTAAACATAAAAGGAGAGAACAATGGTACAGTCAGCAAATTTAGGATTTCCACGTATTGGTGCGTTTCGTGAGTTGAAAAAAGCGCTGGAAGGTTTCTGGAAAGGCAAAATCTCAGAGGCAGAATTGGATGCAGAGGCGAAGCGTCTGCGTGCCGAACACTGGCAATTGCAACGCGATGCCGGGCTGGAGGTCATTCCGTCCAACGATTTCTCGCTGTATGACCAAGTGCTGGATATGATCGCCACCGTGGGTGCTGTGCCCAAGCGCTATGGCTTTTCCAGCGGCAATGTAGACCGCACCACCTATTTCGCCATGGCACGTGGTCGCCAGGTGGAAGGCCAGGATGTGGTGGCGATGGAAATGTCAAAATGGTTCGACACCAACTACCACTATATTGTGCCGGAATTTGATAGCCAAACCCAGTTTGCGCTGTCTTCCACGAAAGCGGTGGATGAATATAACGAAGCCAAGGCGCTGGGCATTGAAACCCGCCCGGTGTTGATTGGGCCAATCACCCTGCTGCTGCAGGGCAAAACGCGTGAGGAAGGCTTTGATGTATTCAGCCTACTGCCTTCATTGCTGGCAGTCTATACCGAGCTGCTGGGCCAATTGGCCGCCGCCGGTGCGAAGGCGGTGCAGCTGGATGAGCCCTGCCTGGCGCTGGACCTGCCCGAAGGCGCAGCTGAAGCCTATCAAACCGCCTATGCGGAGCTTGCCAAAGCAGATGTAGAAATCACCACCACAACCTATTTTGATGGGCTGCGCGACAACACCGCGTTAGCGGCAAATCTGCCGGTGGCTGGGCTTCACATTGATCTGGTGCGTGCGCCGGAGCAGTTGGACGCCGTGCTTGCTGCCCTGCCGCAGAATAAAACCCTGTCGGTGGGTGTGATTAATGGCCGCAATATCTGGAAGGCGAATCTGGCCGAGGCGCTGGCTTTGGTAGAAAAAGCCGTCAGCGCGCTGGGGTCAGACCGTGTGCAGGTGGCACCAAGCTGCTCGTTGCTGCATAGCCCGGTGGATCTGGATAGTGAAACCAAGCTGGATGCCGAATTCAAAAACTGGCTGGCCTTTGCCAAGCAAAAACTGGCGGAAATCAAGCTGCTGGCCGATGCGGCCAACGGCAACAAAGATGCCGCCGCGTTTGAAGCCAATGCTGCCGCGGTTGAAAGCCGTAACACTTCCAGCCGTATTCATAACCCGGCAGTGAAGGAGCGTACCAGCAGCATCAATGAAAGCATGCTCAACCGCAACAGCGCCTTTGATGAGCGCATCAAGCTGCAAAAAGCACGGCTGGATCTGCCCTTGCTGCCCACCACCAGCATTGGTTCTTTCCCGCAAACCACCGAGATACGTCAGGCACGCGCCAAGTTCAAAAAAGGCGAACTCACGCGTGAGCAGTATGATGCCTTCTTGGAGCAAGAGACCGAACGCACCATCCGCAAGCAGGAAGAAATTGGCATGGATGTGCTGGTGCACGGCGAATTTGAGCGCAACGACATGGTGGAATATTTCGGTGAAAAGCTGGAAGGCTTTGCCTTCACCAAGTTCGGTTGGGTGCAGAGCTATGGCTCACGCTGCGTGAAGCCGCCGATCATCTTCGGCGATGTATCTCGCCCCGAAGCGATGACCGTGCGCTGGTCCGCTTTTGCCCAATCTAAAACCGACCGTCTGATGAAAGGCATGCTGACCGGCCCGGTCACCATTCTGCAATGGAGCTTCGTGCGTGACGATCAACCGCGCGAAACCACCTGTAAGCAGATTGCACTGGCCATTCGTGATGAGGTGGTGGATCTGGAAAAAGCCGGCATCAAGATCATCCAGATTGACGAAGCGGCCATGCGTGAAGGCCTGCCGCTGCGCAAGTCTGACTGGGAAGCCTATCTGAAATGGGCGGTGGATTCGTTCCGCATCACGGCCAGCGGCGTACAGGATGAAACCCAAATTCATACCCACATGTGCTACAGTGAGTTTAACGACATCATTGGTGCGGTGGCGGATATGGATGCGGATGTGATTTCCATTGAAACCTCACGCTCTGCCATGGAACTGCTGGACGCCTTTGTGGAATTCAAATACCCGAACGAGATCGGCCCGGGTGTCTATGATATTCATAGCCCGCGTATTCCAAAAGAAAGTGAGATGGTCACCTTGCTGAACAAGGCGTTGGAAGTGCTCACGCCCGAGCAAACCTGGGTAAACCCGGATTGCGGCTTGAAAACCCGCGGTTGGGCAGAGGTGGAGCCAGCGCTTAAAGGCATGGTGAATGCCACCAAGGCCGTCCGCGCGACACTGGAGCAACGCCAGGCGAGCTAAAAGCCAACAAGCTAAGGTGCACACCTGATCATTGAAATAGTACAAAAGCTCAACCTACAAGGCACCCAAGCCGTGCTTTGTAGGTTGGGATGTTTTTTACCTTATCCGCGTGTTATCCTATAGTCATAGTGCTACTGCCTGCTATACCACGTTCCCCCGGTTTTTGTGCACCACCCTCCAAAATAGCCCGCGCTGGGTTTTGTTGGTCTCTTATGTAAGAGTTAAGCGACTCCTGAAGGTTTTGCACGGACGCTGCGTCCACAAACCCCTTTTCTGCTAACTCTGAAAGCGTTTTCCACAGAGTGTTCACATCCTCTGGTGACTGCACCTCGATATATTGAAAGCTTACACTTCCATGATAAAGCCTATTTTTTTCTAGAAAATCAGCATGTTTCGTCCCTTGTGCAGACCCACCTGCAAAAAAGCTGTATGCAGGTGTGTGCTTACAAATACCTTTACTCTTTAATGTATCGGAAAGCGCTTCTGCACAGTCATCAAAATTTCCAGAAGGGCTTATTCTTGGCACGATTTCAATGGTAAAATCTTTTTTAGTATTATTCTCGTTATCGTCATCGGAGCAAACAGCGCTTACCAAAACCGCACCAACCTGCTCACATTCAGTGCTAGTGAGCTGTGTAATAAAAACCCGCTCTAAGGTTGAATCACCGCCACGTGTTACCAGCAGTGTGTTAGTTCTAATTAGCTCCTCACTCATATCCTAATTCCTCAATGGTTTTCCCGTTTCCAGCATATGTTCAATCCGCGCAAGTGTATCCGGGTGTTTTACCAGCTCCATAAACACGTCGCGCTCTAAATCCAGCATATCCTGTTCGCTCACCTCTTTCGTAATATCCGTTTCACCGCCGGAAAGCACTTGGCCCACCCCTTTGCTCACCACCACATCATGCTTGGTGGCCTTGCCGGATTTCTCGAAGCTGCGAATCGCCATATCCAGCGCGGTGCGCGCGGTCTTTCCGGGTAAGTGAATGGTATGGGTGTGTGGCGGCACATAATCCTCCGCCAGCTCCAAACACAGCGCCTTGGCATCGGCCAGCACACGTTTGCGGTTCATCGTGATGCGTGAACGCTCGTTTAAAATCAGCATATCCTGCGCTTCTTCGGCCGATTTCGCCACGCGCGCGGTGGAAATATTCCGGAAGGCGGGCTCCAGCGCCGGCATGGTGTTGAGCGTTTTCACCGGTGAGAGAAAGCTGAACCAATGGCCGAATTTCGCGGCCAGCGCATCACTTTCCGCGCGCTTTTTCAGCTGGCGATAGATCATCTCCTTACAACCGCCCCAGCCCGGCACGATGCCTACGCCCACTTCCACCAAACCGGTATAAAGCTCCACATGCGCATTCACCGCGTCGCAATGCATCAGCATTTCGCAGCCGCCGCCCAGCGCCATGCCCGAAGGCGCTCCGACCACGGGAAACGGCGCATATTTCAGCGCCATGTAAGCATCCTGCCCGGTTTTGATAATCTCCTCAATCTGCTTCCACGCGCCCACATTGGCCACAAAGAGCAGCAGGCCAATATTCGCACCCACGCAGAAATTATCCGCATCATTGCCAATGATCAGCCCTTTAAAATCCTTCTGTACCAACTCCACGGCCTGGTTCACCATCTCCAAGCTCATGAGGTCTAAGCTGTTCATTTTGCTGGTAAATTCCAGGCACAAGATGCCATCCCCTACATCCCACACAGAGGCGGAAGGATTCTTCAGCACCGGCTTCTTCCCGCGCTTTTTATCGGCCAGCATCCACGCATCTTCCGGCGTATGGATGGGCGCATAGTCTCCCGTCAAGGTCAGATAATGCGGTATATTCTTATCGCCGTCATACCGCGACTTGATCGCGGTATCCAGAGCCTCACCTTCAGCATCTGCCGTACTGGATCCCGTGGTCGAGCCACGGGATGACGCAGGGTCAACATATAATGTGCCATCCCCCGCCTTGGCGAGAATCTCCGGCACTGCCATGCCCTCTTTGGCCAACTTTTCGCTAAACCATTTGGTACCACTCATATCGTCCGCACCCAAGCGGTCAATCAGCTCAAACGGGCCATATTTCCAGTTATAGCCCAGCCGCATCGCTTCATCCACACGGGCAATGTCATCCGAAATCTCCGGCACCAGGCTGGCCGCATAGCTCAGCGTATCCTTAAGCACGGCCCAGGCATAGTGCCCGCCCGCATCCTCATGGGTCACCAAATCGCGCAAGCCGCCGCGCGCGGCCTCCACACTCGCAAGTTTTGGCTTCACAGATTTCGCATACTCACCCGTGGCAAGATTCTTCGATTCCTTCACCTTAGCCCCACCTTCGCGGTTTAAGCGGTAAAACCCGCCCTTGCCTTTGCGGCCGGTATAGCCCTCTGCAATCATCTGCGTGACGATATCATGCTCATGATACACCTCAAAAAACCGGTCTTTTGGATCCAGCGTATCGGCGAAGGATTTCGCAATCAGCGGCAGCAAATCAATGCCAATCAAATCCATCAGCCCAAACACCCCGGTTTTGGGAATGCCGACAGGCTTGCCCATCACGGCGTCTGCGGTTTCCACGTCCACACCCATTTCCAGCGCATGCTTCAGCGCGGCGGCCAGCCAGAACACACCAATGCGATTGGCGATGAAACCCGGCGTATCCTTACACTCCACCACACCTTTGCCGAGCTTCACATCACAAAAATTGCGGATATCCTCCAACGCATCCTTGCGCGTGTGTGCGCTACCCACCAGCTCCAACAGACGCATATAGCGCGGCGGGTTGAAGAAGTGGCTAATCAGAAAATCCTGCTTGAACGCATCACTCAAACCATTGGTCAGTGTGTTCAGTGGCAGGGTGGAAGTGTTGGAAGAGACCACCGAGCCTTTTTTGCGATGCGCCTCCAGCTTTTCATACAGGCTCTGCTTGATATCCAACCGTTCAATCACCGCTTCAATAATCCAATCCACCTCGCCCAGTTTTGCCAGGTCATCTTCCAAATTGCACGGGGTAATCAACTTCGCACGGCGCTTATGGATCAGCGGTGCCGGGTCGGTTTTCAGCAGCGTTTCAATCGCACCTTTGGCGATTTCGCTGCGATCTTTCACGCCGTCTGGCACAATGTCAAACAGCAGCACCTGCGTGCCGGAATTGGCCACATGGGCGGCAATCGCCGCACCCATCACGCCACTGCCAATCACCGCAATTTTATCGATGTTTGTCATACCTAGCCTCTTCCTCCAAAGCCTTGCCCACCGCCGCGCTCTTGTTCGTGCTGCTCCGTAATTTTCTTGGCTAAATCCAGCATATCACTAAATGTTTGGTTTAAGTCAAAGTGATGGATTCCTTCTACTTTTTCAATCAACATCTTCATCCCGTCAACTAGCACAGTATTCTGCACCAACATACCAAGTTCATTCCAATCTTCCTGCAATTGCTTAAGGTTCCGCATGACCAGCTGAATACTTGTCTCCGCATGACCAAATGGGCCATGATCCCACTCAATCATATATTGGATGGATTCTGTATTTGCAAAATAAGGATCTTCCGTCATATCGTCGGCCAGCTCCAACAAACTATCTGCCTCATCCTCGCTCAGATTTTCGGGCAGGTGATCATCCACTGCCTCATCTGAACATTTGGCTAACGTATTTATCAATTTCAGCATCTTGAACAGGCCATGAAAGGCCCTATCCGCTCGCGCGGCCTGCAGCATCTCATCCACGCTTTTGTCACCACCAAAACGCTCTGCATATGTTTTTGGTCCGTTATAAAGTGTCAACGCTTTGGATTTATTTACCACCCTTCCCGCTGCAGGCACAGGTTCCTCCACCACCGGCCCCACAATGTCTTCACGCAGGGTGAGCAGCTTACCCACCACCGAGCCTATAGCTTCTTTATCCAGATTAATCTTCACATCGCGATGCTCAGCCGGCAATGTCTTCTTCACCTGAAATTCAAAGGCATAAGCTGTTAATACTGGAAAAAAAGTTTTTTGAATTTCAGCCAATGCGTTTGCCATTTGTTCTCTTGAAACCGTTAATCGCGCCAAATTATCTCTGGCCGTTTGATCCGCTTCTGCTGTATGGCCTTCGCCTAGAAAATACGGTGTTTCTTTGAGCATCGTTGCTAACGAACCCAAATAGTTTTCAACCTCAGCAACAGTATTATAAAAATATTCTATGGTATCAATAGCAGCAGTTTCTTTTTCATCTTCTTGCAAATGACCAGGACGGCTCATTATAATGTAATCTTTAAGTGTCTCCTTCCATTTTTCCAAATTCAGCGCCTCGTGCAATACACTAAAAAACAGGGTCAAATCCAAATCATCCCGCGCGGCTTTCAGGAGCGATGCTTCGCTCGGCGGACCAAACATCTCACTTAATGCCTTACTCGCCGCAGACCCCAAGGCTTGTTCTTCCACCTGATGCTCCTGCTCGGTCATTCGCTACACCCTCTCCAACACGGTTGCAATACCTTGCCCGCCGCCGATGCACATGGTGGCCAGCGCATAGGTGCCGCCTTCGCGCTTCAGTAAACTAGCCGCCTTGCCTAAAATCCGTGCACCGCTGGCACCCAGTGGATGGCCAAGCGCAATCGCACCGCCATCCAGGTTCAGTTTTGCTTCTGGAATTTGCAAATCCTGGATTACCGCCAATGCCTGCGCGGCAAAGGCCTCGTTCAGCTCCATCACATCCATATCGTTGATGGTAAGGCCCGCGCGTTTAAGCGCCTTTTTTGAAGCACCCACCGGGCCAATACCCATAATTTCGGGCGCACAGCCAGAAACGGCGATGCTCTTAACCCGCGCCAGTTTGGGCAAGCCCTGCACATCGGCATAGTCTTCCGAGGCAATCAACAGGGCCGAAGCACCATCGGTCAGCGGGCTGGAGGTGCCCGCCGTCACGCTGCCCTTAACGTCAAAGGCGGGCTTGAGTTCCGCCAAGCCTTTGGCCGTGGTTTCTGCGCGGATGCAGCCATCCTGCGTCACACCAGCCACTTCCGCCACTTCATCGTTGAATTTACCGGCCTGCTGCGCCGCCGCGGCTTTTTCATGGCTCTTCGCGGCAAAAATCTCCTGGTCTTTACGCTTAATCTTATATTTCTCCGCCAGATTCTCCGCCGTAATCCCCATCGCCTCATAGGCCGCGGGATAGCGTTCATAAAGTTCCGGATTCGGCGCCGGGTTAAAGCCTGTCATCGGAATGCGGCTCATGCTTTCCACGCCGGCAGCAATAAATACATCCCCCGCATTGGCGGCAATCATCCCCACCGCATCGTGTGCGGTTTGCATGGAAGAGCCGCAGAATCGGTTGACCGTATCGCCGGCCACGCTTATCGGCAAATCCACCAGGAACGTCGCCAGCCGGCCCAGATTCAGGCCCTGCTCGCCCTCAGGAAACGCACAGCCCAGCTTGATATCTTCAATATGCTCAGGATTCACGCCCGTGCGTGCCACCAATGCTTTGACCACCTCACCAATCAGATCATCGGGCCGCACACGCGCCAACGCGCCCTTTCTGGCCGGGGTGAAGGGGCTACGCACATACCCCGCAATAACCGCAGATTTCATAAGAAGCCTTTCCTTTGGTTATGCATACAGCACAACGTTCAACATAACAGAACTATTAAAATGATGCAATGAAAGGCCATCTTCCAGCAAAAGAAGCGTCGATCTGTTTCATTTAGAAACATGCTGTTTCATTTTGAGAAATATAGCACAACAGGTCTCAAGAAAAATTTATTTAAAATATTGATTTTTATAGAAAAACAAAATTGGCACGGCAATTGCAACAATAGGGAGCGATCGTAACCTAAAATAGAAAAGAACCATGCGTATTATCGAACAGAACACAGAAGCACGCTTACTTGAAACCGCGTATAAAATTCGGACCGAATCCAGCAGCTGGCGGTGCATCTATGCACAATTTTCTGCCCTTAAACGCGGAGCGCACGATGACATCCGCAGCAAGGTTGCACTCAATGATGCCAAGGCGCTTCTTAAAGAGACACAAAACACAGCCTTTGTGTGCAGCGATTACGACATGTTCATCCTGACCCAAGGCGTGGGAAGCGATGTGCTTAAACAAGTCCAAAAAAGCTTTCAAACCCTCGTCGAAGCCGAAGGGGGAAACCCAGACTGCATCGCCTGCTATGATCTAGGCCCGCACTGGAAAACATTCTTTAAAGTCGTGTGCGATAAAAACCAAACACCTCAAGCCAGGGAAGAAGATACAGCGCCTAAAAAAGCCGCACCCGCGCAAACCACCGTAAAGGCGCCTTCAAACACCAGCCCCCTCACCCTTCCCCCTACCGGGGAAAACCTGGCGCTCGCTAAAGAAGCGCTAACACAGCGTACCCAGCGTGAAGGGCTGCAAATACTCGTGGTAGAAGACGATGCCTTTTCCAGGCGTATCGTGCGCAACGCGCTACGCAATGTCGGTGAAATATTGGAAGCAGCCGACCTGCAGCAAGCCACAGAACATTACCTGCTTCGTGCACCGGATATCGTTTTCCTAGATATCAACCTGCCCGATGGAGATGGCATTGCCTTTTTAGAACAAATCGTTGGCTGGGACTCCGAAGCATTCGTGGTCATGCTAAGCGGCAACAGCTTTAAAGAGCACATCATGCAATCGATGCAAAAAGGTGCCAAAGGATTCGTTGCCAAGCCCTTTTCTAAAGAAAAGCTGCTAGATTATATCCATATGCACAAGGAGAACGGCCGTGGATAAACCCTATACCCAAAATATAGCCATAGAATACAGCGCTTCACAGCTTTCTGCGGTTCTCAATAATATCATCGATGGCATTTTGACCATTGATGCCAACAGCATCGTGCGAAGCTTCAGTCCTGCGGCAGAAAGGATCTTCGGCTATGCCTCACACGATATGGTAGGCAAAGACGTGATGCAACTGGTCGCAGAAAAAGAGCAAGTGTTTCTCAGGCAATATCTGGACATTTATTTGCAAAGCGGCGAAGCGGGTGAAGAAGGCGATATCGGCTTGGTACACACCATGGATGCGTTGCATCAAGATGGCCGCACTTTCCCCGCAGAAATAGGGATGACAAAAGTCGCACTGGAAAACGGTGAAACCGTACTCACAATTATCGTAAGGGATATCACAGAACGTGTGGATGCGCGCGAAGCGCTCAAACAAAAAACCCGCACGGTCAAGCTGATGCAGGATATCGCTACATCCGCCAATGCAGCTACTTCCCTTGAGGAGGCCATTAGCCAGGGTTTAAAGCTGGTATGTGATTATACCGGATGGCAAGTGGGACATTGCTACATCATGGAAGAGGATGGCATGGCCCTTTCCAGCAGCGGCATCTTACACCGCGCAACCACGGAAGCAAACATGGAAAGCTTTATCCAGCATTCCCTCAAGATGCAGTTCCATGTCGGAGAAGGCATCATTGGTAGTGTGGCTAAAACCGGCAAACCTTTTTGGGTCCAAGACCTTACCCAAGAAAAAAACTTTTTACGCCATAAAGAAGCCAAGCAATGTGATTTACACGCGGCCTTCTTCTTTCCCATTGTGTTTAATGAAGATGTCGTAGGCGTCATGGAATTCTTCTGCAACACTCAGCAGGAGGAAGATACGCAAATTTTGCAAGTGATGGAAAATGCCGGCACCCAGTTTGGGCGTGTGATTGACCGTATTCAGTCAGAAGAAGCGCTTCGAAAAGCCAAAGAACTGGCCGAAGAGGCCAATATCGCCAAAAGCGACTTTCTGGCCAATATGAGCCATGAACTGCGCACACCCATGAATGGTGTGATTGGGCTTTCCAACCTGCTTTTGGATTCCACCTTGGATGATGAGCAGGAGAAATTCATTACCGCCATTCGTTCCTCCGGCGAACAGCTCCTCTCCATTTTAAACGATATCTTGGACCTTTCTAAGATCGAGGCTGGCATGGTGGAGGTAGAAAATGAGCCCTTTAGTATCCGCGCTGCGATCGATGAATTGGCAGACCTCTATTTGCCCATTGCCAAAGAAAAGAATGTGATGCTACACGCCGATTATTGTACCGATATTCCGCCTGTTTTGATAGGAGATGTGCACAAGATCCAGCAGTTGCTCCGCAATTTAGTTAGTAACGCCCTTAAATTTACCAAAACAGGCAGTGTGACCATCAACACCTCCTACCACATGCAAGCCAACCAGTTTACCTGTGAAGTACGCGACACCGGCATCGGCATCCCCGCAGACCGTCTGGAACAGATTTTTGATAAATTCACCCAGGCCGATGAGTCCACCACACGCAATTATGGTGGCACAGGTCTTGGCCTGGCCATTTGCAGGGAGCTATCCCTGCTCATGGGAGGTGAAATTGAAGTGGAAAGCACCGAGGGCAAAGGCTCCACCTTCCGCTTTATCTTGCCGCTTGCCGTGGCCAAAGAAGGGGAAAAGCCTGTCAATGCCATCCACACAGAGGAGGATGAAGAAAAGGTAGAAATCAACACGCAAAGCCGTTTGCTTATTGTCGATGACCATCCCGTCAACCAGATGTTTGCACAAAAGCTGCTCCACAAGATGGGCTTTTCCAATGTTTCCTTGGCAGAAAATGGAGAAGAGGCACTCCAGCAAGTAGCAGAAGAGACCTTCGACCTTATCTTTATGGACTGCCAGATGCCTTGCATGGATGGCTATGAAACCACCGGCTGGATCCGCGATCAGGAGCTGGAAACAGGCAAGCATGTCCCCATCATTGCCATGACGGCCAATGCCATGGTCGGTGATAGGGATAAATGCCTCAAAGCAGGCATGGATGACTATATCAGCAAGCCGATCAACATCAACAAGCTGCGCGCTAGCATGCACCGCTGGCTTGGCAACCAAACCAGCCTGGCAACGGCCGATACGGTGACAAACGCCAAAGAACAAGAAGCAAACCATGCTGATATGCCGGTAGATTTAGACCATCTGCACATGTTTAGCGATGGCGATGCGGAGGAAGAATATGCCTTGCTTGAAATCTTTTTCTCCCAAGCCAAGCAAAATATCGAGCAACTGCACAGCTGCATTGAAGCAAGCGGTGAGAACTGGGAAAGCTTGGCGCATGCCCTAAAAGGCTCGGCTGCCAATCTGGGAGCCACCACCCTTTCTGACTATTGCTTAAAAGCCGAGCAATCCCCTGAGGCAAGTAAGAGCGAACAAGAGGAAATGCTCAAGCATATCACCGAAGAAATTGAGCGCGTGCATCTTTTCCTCAACGAAAAACTTGCCAAAGTGCCCGCTTATTCAAGCTAGACACTGTTCCACCTGCTGCCAAAATTGCGCGGCAGGGTCCGTCCCATATAAATCGGCAATCTCCTTAAACCCAATAGGTGAGGTTACGTTGACCTCGGTCACATAATCACCAATCACGTCAATACCACAAATATGCAGGTCTTTTTCCTGCAAGAAGGGGCTCAGAACTTGGCATATTTCATGCTCTTTTGGGGTGATTTCACACGGCTGAAGGCTGCCACCGGCCATTAAATTGGCACGTACACTTCCTTCCTTTGGCACACGCAAAAATGCACCCGCAATCTCCCCTTGCAGCAGCAAAATACGCTTATCCCCCTGCACCACCTCAGGAATATAGCGCTGCACTACCACAGGCAACGCGGTGTTTAAAAGCATCTCATCCAGCGTGTCTTCTAATGCCTCATCCTCATAGCGCAAACGCTCAATGCCCTGGCCACCAAACAGGTAGAGCGGCTTGAAAATCACATCTTGATGCTCCTTGATAAAACGCTGCACCAGCGCTTTTTCACGCGTGACCAATGTAGGCGGTGTATAAGGCTTTAACAGGTCGGGCAAAAATTTCTCCGGCGCATCCCGCACCGCCCTGGGTGGATTGATCACCCGCACCGCATCCGACACATATTCCAACATATACGTACTGGTGACATACGCCATGTCAAAAGGCGGATCCTGACGCGCCATAATCACATCCATATCATCTAGTGCCCTATAGCTTTTCTCTGATTCCTTAAAAAAGGGGGATTGTTGCATATCAAGCGTCACCTCAGAAACAAAAGCCATCACTTGCCCATCGCGTAGAGAAAGGCTCTCCGGTGTATAGTGAAACACTACGTGCCCGCGCTCTTGTGCGGCGATCATCAAGGTGAGGCTATTATTCTTTTGAGGATTGACATCCTCCATGGGCTCCATCTGGAAAGCAATACGCAACGTATAAGACTCTTTAGTTGATCTTAAGCGCCGTGATGCAAAAATTAATGGCGCTCAGGTGCATCGCGAAGCCGCATATGGCTCACCACTTTTTTGACACCCTTCACCTTGCTTGCAATCTCTAGCGCCGTGCTGAGCTCTTGCTGGCTTTTGGCCACGCCAATCAGGTAAACCGTGCCAGCGGCCACCTCCACGTTATAATTAATGGAGGAAACGCCTTTACCAAAAAGCAGCTTGGTTTTGACCTGGGCAGAAATCCACGCATCTTGCGCCAATTCTTGGGGTGTAATATCCCTATCGGAGACCTCAATCTCATTGATCACCTCAATCACCCCACGTGGCTGCCATGCGAGGCGAACCGCTTCCACCCGATGCGATTTTTCGCGCACCTTGCCTGTAAGCAACACACGCCCTTCATTCACCTCAATCCCCACACGATTAAACAAATTATTCACATGTTCCTGGATAAAATAGGAATTAATCTGCGAATAAATGGTGGTATCATCCACAGCATTGCCAAGCGAACGCTCTTGCGCCGCGGCGTAACCCACCGCACCGGCACCGCCTGCCACCACTGCCACACAGCCCTGCAACATCGGCAGCAAAAACAACATCAAAATCAAAGCAACGCCACGCATATCCTTATCCTTTTTTCCTTTTACTCCTCATGCAAAACCAGGCCCTTCATTACGCCGCATCAAAGGCATGTTTTGTGTGATACACACGGCCAAATGGGGCACACCATATCAAATCAAACCGCGGCTGAAGCCTAGCATACTCCGGATGCTTTGCAATAAAGAATGCAAAAGCGCGCGTAATCCTTTGTTGCTGTTTTTTTGTGAGCACCTCTCCTCCAAGTAGCGTTTTGTGCGCCTTGACTTCCACCGCCACCAAATACTGCCTGTTGCGCACAATCATATCAATTTCACCGACTGCCACCTTGTAGCGTCGCTGGACCAGCCGATATCCTCTTAGCCACAAATACGCGCAAGCCCAATATTCCGCCAAAATCCCACGACGATACGCACGTTTGCGTTTGGCCCGATTTGGATGCATGCGCGTCCTACCCCTACCGATCTTTGATCTCAAGTGCACGCGCATAGACCTGCTTTTTCGACCAGCCGCACTGCGTTGCGACCAAGCTTGCCGCATCCTTGACCTTCAAATACTCCAACGCTTCTTCAATCGCTTTGTCCACCATCTCCTGCGACCATTGCTCATGTATAACAGCCCCTTCCACCATAAGTATCACCTCACCCTTCACCCCCTTATCCTGGTAATGGGCGACCACCTCCTCTACCGGTGCACACATCACTTCCTCGTGCCGCTTGGTCAGCTCCCTTGCCACCGAAACCCTTCGGTTTCCAAGCACCGCATGAATCGCTTCAAGGCTCGCAACCAAGCGCCCGGCCCGCTCCATCCACACCAAAGTGGCTTCTAGCGCCGCCACCTTAAGCAACAAGGCCTCGCGCGCTTTTTGCTTCACCGGCATAAAGCCCATAAACAAGCATTGGTCGGTCGGCAACCCGCTTAATGTCCACCCGGCAATCACAGAACAGGCACCCGGCACCACCGAAACATCAAAGCCCAACTCACGCACATATTGCACCAGCTTATAGCCAGGGTCATTCACAAGAGGTGACCCCGCATCGCTCACAAGCGCACCCGACTTCCCCAAGCCAAGCTGCATTACAAGATGCTCCCTGGCTCTTTGATCGCTATGATCATGATAGACCTGCATCTTGGTCGTAATACCATAATGCTTGAGCAACTTGCTTGTCACACGGGTATCTTCGCAGTAAATGAGGTCCACCGTACGCAGCACATCCAACGCACGCAGGGTGATATCGGCCAAATGCCCTATCGGTGTTGCCACCAGATAAAGACCGGGCGCAAGCCCCAAACCCATACCCTCTTCTTGGCTTTTATTGGCAGGCGGTGTATGCATAAGAATACCAAAAACAATGCCCTCTCTTGTATGCTTCTACCATACCGCACCAATTGCTTGCTATGCCTTTTTTTGCTGCTCGTGCTTGTGGCTAAACCCGCCCTTGCCGAGGAATCAGACCTGCCCGAAGCACCCCTCACAGAAGAAACACTGCCTACAAACGAGCCAAACCCCATCATCGGGGAAAGCCTGCCCGTGATGCGCCTCCACCCTCCTACTACTCCTCTTGTATGCCACACCACCGAGCAGACGCCCCGTATTGCAGCACTCTTGCCACTGTCCGGTGCCTGGCAAGCCATCGGCAATATACTGCTTCAGAGCATGCTGCTTGCCTATGAGAACACGGCTACCACACCCACCATTTCGCTGAATTTCTACGATACAAAAAGCAGTGAAGAAGGAGCCAGGAGCGCGTTTCTTCATGCCACATCTGAAGGCGCGTCGCTAGTGATTGGGCCCGTTTTTGCAGACCACACCCAGGCCATTTCCGCCATGGCCGAACACACCAAGACCATGACTTTTTCCTTGTCCAATATTTCTTCTAATACAACGGATAATCCTTATATCTTCAACTTTGGCATTAGACCTGAACATGCGCTTGAAACCTTAGCAAGCGCGGCTATTTTTCACGGCAAAACACATTTTTTGGCGGCCCTACCGGATACACCTGAGGGGCTTCGTTACCACACCACGCTAAGTGCCATCTTAAAGGCAAAGCAGCACCGCTTGGCACACACCATTTGGTACGGCGTCGACCATTACAATATGTCCGAAACACTCGCAGCATTTGATGCCATCTTAGAGCAGAACCAAAACGACCCCTCTTTTCCGGCGCACGCCGCACTTTTTGTACCCTCCGCCAGCACGCAAACCCTTTCTCTCTTAAAGCAACTGGAAAGTCACCATAAGCTCAAAGGGATGCAAATCCTTGGCAGCGGCGAGTGGGATACTATGTATACCAAACAAGATCCATGGTTTACCAACCTATGGTTTGCTTCAACCGACCCTGCCTTGCAGCAGCACTTTCACACCCTGTTTCTAGAACGATATGGCGTGGCTCCCCTACGCATTGCAAGCATTGCTTACGATGCTACTGCCATGGCGGTAGCGCTGCTGACACAGCAAGAAGCATTGCTGCCATCTTCCTTATACCATAAGCGCTTTGAAGGATTTAACGGGGTTTTTGCATTTCAAGATAACGGTCAGGCGGCATACCATCTGACCACCCTCAAAATGACAGGGAAGACGCCCCAAAAAGTTACAACAAAATCCTCCCAAGCACCTGATGTAACACCAATCGGCCCCTTGCCGTAACCCATAACCGCCCATCCTCATAGACAACTATCCCCTCTTTTTGCAGCAACGCAACCTGTTGCAAATCGACCACCTCCTCCATGGCCAAACCGGTTTGCTGCAACAAGCCTTCCGCACACACGCCCTCTTTTAAGCGCAACCCCATCATCCAATACTCATGCGCCATTGTCTTGGCATCCAAACGCTCTGCCTGCTGCAAACCGTGGCCTGTTTCCTCCACCTGATTGTACCACGCTGTTGGGTTGTGCAGCATCATCGTACTTTCGCGACAAGGCTTCCCTTCTGCCGTCAATGTCGGCATCCTGCCATGCGCACCTGGGCCAATACCCAGATAAGGCTGATAGCGCCAATAGGCCAGATTATGCTCTGAATCCTGCCCTGCTTTGGCATAATTGGAGACCTCATACGCCACAAACCCTGCATCTTTAGTCAAGGCATCGGTCAACTCATACAAAGCAGCCGCCCTTTCACCGCTTGGCATCGGAATATCCCCCTTACGCCAATCGCTATAAAACGGCGTCCCCTTCTCAATTGTCAGCTGATAAAGCGAAAGATGCTCCGTACCGATCGCCATCGCCTGCTGCAGCTCCTCTTCCCACTGCTGCTCCGTTTGCCCAGGCAGCGCATAGATCATATCCAGGCTCACACGTGGAAATATCTCTGCAGCCATGGCCACCGCCGCCTTTGCCTCATCCACACCATGCTCACGGCCTAAAAACCGCAAATCTTCTGTGTTTAGCGCCTGCACACCCACCGAAGCGCGATTGACCCCAGCCAAGCGAAAAGCCTCAAACCGCTCCGCCTCACTGGAGGTAGGGTTGGCTTCCAGGGTCACTTCCGTACCTTCTGAAAACATGGCATGCTCTGCTAATACGCAAAGGATTTCCTCCACCAACGAAGGTGGCATCAATGATGGCGTTCCACCACCAAAAAACACACTCTGCACACGCAGCTTCTTCCCCGCACCCTCTTCTGCCCTTTGCAGCATGGTCCGCAATTCCTTAAGATAAGCAGGCTGCCAATCGATCGCCTTTTCTTTACCCGAAGCCACATGGCTATTAAAGTCGCAATAAGGGCATTTGGCTTTGCAAAACGGCCAGTGCACATAAACAGCCACCGGCTGTTCTGGCTGCTCTACTGTGGCCAACGCCTTGTTACGGGGCACGGTGTTGCAAACTTTGCATCATCGCATCAAAGGCACGTGCACGGTGGCTCATCGCATGTTTGGCCTCAGGCTCCATTTCCCCAAAAGTCTGCTCATAGCCCTGCGGGATAAAAATCGGGTCATACCCAAAACCCTTCGTGCCGCGTGGTGGAAAAGTCAGCGCACCTTCCACTTTCCCTTCCCAATGCTGCACCGTGCCACCCGGCAAGGCTAGCGCCAATGCGCAAATAAAGGCGGCTTCCTGGCCCTCTGCCTGCCCGGTGCGCTCACACAAGGCCTGCTCCACACGCCCCATCGCATACATAAAATCACGACCAGAACCATCCAGTCCAGGCGAGGCCCAACGCGCGGAATAAATCCCCGGCGCGCCATCCAATGCCGCTACCGCCAGACCCGAATCATCCGCCAGCGCTGGCTTACCGCATGCCTGGCACGCCGCCATCGCTTTTAATTCCGCATTGGCAACAAACGTCGTGCCTGTTTCTTCTGGCTCTTCCAGTTGAAGTGCTGCCGCACCTTCCACCTTGATCCCAAGTGGCCGAAGCAAATCTTCAATTTCCTTCACCTTGCCTGCATTGTGGCTTGCAATCACAAGCTCGGTTGGCAAATTTTGAGGCATCACTCTATCCCAAGCGCGTTGCGTTGCGCTTCACAAAGCTCCGCCACTCCCTGCTTTGCCAGCGTAAAAAGTGAAGAAAATTGTTCTTCGCTAAAGGGCTTTTCCTCATCTGTAAGATTATCGTAACCTACCTCGTCTAAGTGAATAATCTTCTCCATCAGGCCAATTAGGTACTCCTTCTCTGACTGATTCATATCTGAATACTTAGGTGACAAATAAGTTCTAGTCCCTTT
>JANQHP010000175.1 GCA_028282625.1 Rickettsiales bacterium
GGCTGAGGGCTGCGTCAACTGCACCATCAGTTGCTTGCCCGTTTGGCCCACACGGCGGAGCGCCCCCACGCCCACATCCCGAAGCAAGAGCCGTGGCACCGGGTTGCCCATACCAAAAGGCCCGGCCTGCGCGAGTTCACGCAGCAAGGCAAGCGTGACGCCTGAAAGCGGCAACGCAAGGTCTGTGTAGCGCACCCGGTCCGCCCTGGCAGTCACCACATCCTGCGCCAAAGCTGCCGCAAAAAAATCCTTTAACGCCCCAAACTGTGCCTGCTCCACGGTAAAACCACCGGCCATCGCATGGCCGCCCCCAGCCAACAGCAACCCCTCCTGCCGTGCGCGACCAATCGCCGCACCGATATCCACCCCGGCAATCGAGCGTGCCGACGCCTTGCCGATCACGCCACCCTCCGGCGTTTTTTCCCAGGCGATCACCGCGCTTGGCTTGCCGGTGCGTTCCTTGATGCGCCCGGCCACAATGCCAATCACCCCCGGATGCCAATGCTCACCTGCCACCAACACCACCGGCGCCTCCTCTGCAATAGCATCGGCCTGGGCCACCGCCTCCTCCAGCACCTGCTGCTCGATGGCTTGCCGTTCCTTGTTCAGCCGGTCCAGCTGCGCGGCCAGTTCCGTCGATTCTTGAGCTTGCTCGCTCAGCAACAGCTGCGTACCAAGAGAAGATTTTCCCACCCGGCCCCCGGCATTGATCCGCGGCCCGAGCAAAAATCCTGCGTGATAGACGCCCGGCGCCTCCTCCAGTCCCGCCACATCGGCGAGGGCAGCAAGCCCCATATTGGCCCGCCGTGCCATCACTTTTAGCCCCTGCACGACATAGGTCCGATTCAGCCCCGTAAGCGGCATCACGTCACACACCGTGCCAAGCGCGACCAAATCCAGCAGATCCATCAGCGCCGGCTCACGTCGCTCCTCGTGGTACCAACTCAAAGCACGAAGTGCTTGGTTGACCGCCACCGCCAGCAAAAAACTCACTCCCACCGCCGCCAGGTCCCGATAAGGCGAGCCTTCGTCCACGCGGTTGGGATTGACCACCGCCACCGCAGGCGGCAGTGCTTCGCCTCCCAAATGATGGTCCAGCACGATCACGTCCATGCCAAGTGAGTCGGCGTGCGCAAGCGCCTCTTTGGCCACCGTGCCACAATCCACGGTGATCACCAGCTCGGCGCCCTGGCGATGCAAATGTTCCATCGCTTTAGCACTCGGCCCATAACCCTCGGTCATCCGGTCCGGAATATAGTAAGTCGCAACCAACCCCACCGCGCGAAAAAAGCGCAGCAGCAACGCGGTGGAGGTGGCGCCGTCCACATCGTAATCACCAAACACCACGACTTGCTCCTGCTGCGTGATGGCCTGCACCACCCGTTCCACCGCCTTGGACATATCCTTCAGATGCAGCGGGTCGGGCAGGCTGTCGCGCAGACGGGGCGCTAAAAAGCTGGCCACCGCTTCAGGCGGCACATCCCGCAAAGCCAGCACCCGCGCCAGAGGGTAGGAAAGATCCTGCGCCTGCTGCAGCGCCGCCACACGGCGCGCATCGGCCTCACGCAATTGCCACCTATCCCCGCTGACCGCACGCGGCAACGCGGCCACACCTTCATCCTCTGCATGCAAGGAGGCCGTCATCACTGCGGGCGCCTTGCCACATCGTGCATCGGCAGGGCCGGCGTACCCACCCAATCGGTACGCGGCATCCGTATGCGCAGCCCACCCACCGGCGTGGGCGCGCCCATACGCTTGGTCGCACGCGCCACCAGCACCGCACTACCCAGCATCCCAAGCCAGCAGGGCGCTTTCGGCATGCCACAGCGCACCAATTGCCGCTCCATATATTTGCGCGTATGCCGCAGCCCTTGCGAGAGCGAGAGCAGCGCGCGACGGTGCGTCGGCCACAGCGAAATCCGCCCGCGTATTTCCTCGGTATGAAACCCATGCTGACTCAGCCAATGCTGCAATTGCCAGCTTGAAAACGGCCTGCCGTGCCCAAAGGGCGTCCCATGCGCCCGCGACCACAGGCTGTAGCGATGCGGCACCACCAGCAGCAGCGACCCTTCCGGCGCCAGCACTCGCCAGCACTCACGCAGCAAGGCATGCGGCTGATCGCTCTGCTCCAGCGCATGGACCACCGCTATCTGCTGCAGCGTTTGATCCAAAAGCGGCACCTGCTGCTCATGGCACCACACCGCACCAGGGGGCGTGGGGCCCATGTCCACGCCCCCTTCTTCCCACAACGCAGCCGGATAAAGCCGAAGCAGCCCGTCCGCCCATGCGGCATTTTCCGCTTGCAAGAGAGGATCCGCATAGCCAAGTACCGCCCTTGCGGAAACCGCTTGGTCCGCCGAAGCCTCTCCATGCGTTTCCTGGTAAAAATCTTCTAGCACGCCCCCAAGCAATTGCTGCACCTGCACCCCAAGCGGGGTATGGTAAAAACGGTCCAGCGCCGGTGCGTCAATCCACATAAGACCCCATCTTATACCGAGCCCACCGAAAAGAA
>JANQHP010000192.1 GCA_028282625.1 Rickettsiales bacterium
CCTCCCCCCAACCCCCTCCCCTCCCTCCTACGCTAAAGCTACAGTGGACAGGCAAGGGAGGGGGAGTGTTGCAAATACACTCCTCCACCTCAAGCAGATGGGTTTTGCCGATACGCGGATTGCAAGCCTTGCGGGGGTAAGCGAGCAGGAAGTGCGCGCTGTGCGTCACGCGCTTGGCATCCGCCCGGTCTATAAACGTGTGGATACCTGCGCGGCCGAGTTTGAAGCTGCCACGCCTTATATGTATTCCACCTATTGGGGGAGTGAATCTCAAGTTGCAAGTGACAAGTTGCAAGATGGTGGCAATGAAAAAGAAGCGGCTAATATACCCTCTCCCCCCTGGGGGAGAGGGCTGGGTGAGGGGGCAGAAAAGCTCATCACCTATGCGCGCGATCTTCGCAAAAATGCCACCGATGCCGAGCATCTCCTGTGGCAATGTTTGCGCAATCGACAACTCGCTAACACCAAATTTCGACGTCAGCATGCGGTGGATCAATTCATTTTGGATTTTGCCTCTGTGGAGTCCAAGCTGGCCATTGAATTGGATGGTGGGCAACATGTAGAGCAAAAGGAGAAAGATGACAAACGGACCGCACAGCTTGAAATGCAGGGTTGGCGCGTATTGCGATTCTGGAATAACGAGGTGCTGCAAAATATAGAAGGTGTATTGGAGGTCATTGCAACCGCCCTACACCCTCACCCCAACCCTCTCCCGCAGGCGGGAGAGGGGGGCTCTTATCATTCCTCCCCCCTTGAGGGGGAGAGGTCAGGTGGGGGGTATCTCTCTTCTTGCGAGTCCAACCCCACCGACCGAGAAAAAGTGGTGATCTTAGGCGGTGGACCGAATCGTATCGGGCAGGGCATTGAGTTTGATTATGCCTGCGTGCACGCGGCGTTTTCCTTAAAAGATGCCGGCTATGAAACGATTATGGTGAATTGTAATCCCGAAACGGTTTCCACCGATTACGACACCTCGGACCGGCTCTATTTCGAGCCGCTGACTGCTGAAGATGTGATGGAGCTGGTGCATACCGAACAGCAAAACGGGCGGGTGCTGGGCTTAAACGTGCAGTTTGGCGGGCAGACGCCGCTGAAGCTGGCGCATGCGCTGGAAGAAGCCGATATTCCACTGCTTGGCACCTCGCATAGCGCGATTGATCTGGCCGAAGATCGCGAGCAGTTTAAAGCTCTGCTGCAACGCCTAAAACTCCGTCAGCCGCGCAATGATATTGTGCATAATAAGGCGGATACGCTGGCCCGCGCGGAGGCGATTGGCTATCCGCTGGTGGTGCGCCCTTCCTTTGTGCTGGGCGGCCGCGCGATGGCGATTGTGAATGATACCGAAGAGCTAAAAGCCTATCTGGTGGAAAATGAAGGCTGTTTTGAGGGCGGGCCGATTTTGCTGGATGGGTTTTTGCGCAACGCGGTGGAAATGGATGTGGATGCGATTGCCGATGGCACGGAGGTGTTTATTGCCGGCATGATGGAGCATATTGAAGAAGCCGGGATTCACTCCGGCGATTCGGCCTGCTCGCTGCCGCCTTATTCGCTGCCGGAAGATGTCTTAACGGAGCTGAAACGACAAACCGAAATTCTGGCATTGGCGCTTAATGTACGCGGGCTGATCAACATCCAATTTGCGGTGAAGGACGGCGAGATTTACATCCTAGAAGTCAATCCGCGTGCCAGCCGTACCGTGCCGTTTGTGGCCAAGGCCACCGGTGTGCCGGTGGCAAAGATTGCTGCGCGGGTGATGGCGGGCGAACCGCTTTCACGTTTTGCAGAATTAAAGCATGTTACGGACCCACAACATTATGCGGTGAAGGAAGTGGTGTTCCCGTTTGCGCGCTTTGCGAATGTGGATGTGGTGCTGGGGCCCGAGATGAAATCCACCGGGGAGGTAATGGGCATGGATGCCGATTTCACCGGCGCGTTTGCCAAGGCGCAGCTGGGTTCCGGCCAGGCTTTTCCGACCGGCGGTGTGGCGTTTATTTCGGTGAAGCATGATGATAAAGAAGCGATGCTGCCCACCGCGCGCACCTTGCTGGAGCTGGGCTTTTCGCTGATGGCCACCGGCGGCACGGCGCGCTTTTTGCAGGAACAAGGGCTGGAAGTTTCGCGCATTAATAAGGTTTATGAAGGCAGCCCGCATATTGTGGACAAGCTGGAGGCCGGCGAGGTCAGCCTGGTGATTAACACAACCGAGGGGCGCAAGTCGCTCACCGATAGTTTTTCGATCCGCCGGACCGCACTCATGACCAAAACACCTTACAGCACCACGGCGACCGGCGCGCGTGAGCTGGTCCGCGCGATGAAACGCGTGCGTGAGGCCGAAGGCGGCTTGCAGGTCAAACCCTTACAGGATTATTTCGCGGCATAGTTTTTGTGCTTTGTCATTCCCGCGAAGGCGGGAATCTCCCTCGCAGCCCCTTGAAACGTGGATAGTGAGATTCCCGCCTACGCAGGAATGACATATTCGTATGACTGGATATCGTCAAGCCACGGGTTGACGGAGTGTGGAAGCTGGCCCCCGCTCCATACGTTTCCCGCCAAATAAACTTATCCACAAAAAAACGCGTGTCATTAACATTTTGTTAGGCCTTTTGATGTAACGTGTTGGTTTGATTGTAAAGAATAGAAAGCAAAAAATCCTATGTTCACAGATACACACGAGTGGAAAGAGAGCGCGCTTACGCGTGAGGTCCACATTTCCATCCCGGAACAAAACAGGCGACTCTATCTTGCTGATCAGATGATGCATCACTATGCGCTGAATACAGAGGATGCCCCAAGCCATGAGCTGCGCGAAGATATGAAGCTATGGGCTTACGGCTATATGGAACCAGAAGAGCATGTTGCCTACCTGGAAATGAAATATAAACAAGGCGGTGCCTAATGGCTGAAACAGCACTGGAAGAAGCGCTCGCATCAGGCGGAAGCTGGCAAACTATCTATCAGATGGTCGTCTCTTCCCACGCTCTGGAAGGTGGCCACACGATTGATGCCGGTAATATCCGGGCGGATATTATTAGTGCGCTTTTTGAAAATTTTCAGGATATTGCCTCCAACCTTAGGCTCCGTATTCCCTATGCAATGCAAGAATCCGTGGTGCAGGGAGCTATCCGTCGTTTTGTCTATGATGTGTATGATAGCCACGCACAAGTCCGCATTGAAACATCGGATCAGATGGCCAAGGCCCTTCAAGGTTTATATGAGAGTTTGCGTCCACTTTATGATGCAGAAGAAGCATCTATTGCCAGGGAAGATCTGGGTCATATCTATACGGCCTTCATTACCAATGTCACAAGCTCTGCCAAATTTTCCAACGCGCTGGTGCCGCCTGTGGATTTACGTTCTGCCAACACATCAGATATTGGGGCAGAAGGCTATTTTCAAGCCATCACACAAGCCGATCATAAGAATTGGAGTGTCATCAAAAAAACACGGCAAGAGTCCCGCCCATTTGATCCTTTGCCGGGCGAGCAAGAGGAAATGTACGGCCTGCGCTTTATGGCCTTTGATAGGCCCCTTGAGGGTGGCGTGACCCAACGCACGATTGTCACGGTCGATGGCCAGTTGGTGGATGCGGGTGCCTATCGAGCACTAGTGGCGCGTACCATTCAAGCCGCAAAGGAAGCAAGGGAACCCTACCCTTCTATCGCTGAAATTGACATACCAAATGAGATGATTGTGGGCCAACTGGAAGGCAACGCACACACACGCAAACATTTGGAGCACCCAAGCAATCAAGCCTTGTTTGATCGGCGCGATGCAGTCATGGGTGCGTTGGATGAAGCCGCCATCCTCGGAAAAACAGAGACACACACCCGTGCCTTGGTGCTGGATGTGGATATGGCGACTGGCTTGGTGATGCGCACAGAACTGGCACCGCTGACCCGTGCGCTAAAAGCACAAGGGCGTTCCTTGTGGGAATTAGCGGATGCAGAAAACCTAGATCCCATCATCACCCAGTTACGCGAAGCAGGCGCCGATGACAAAATCCTGGAAAATGCACAACGCGCTTCCACGCGCCTAGCCGCCGTCAACGAGATGGTTGAAGCCGCTGTAAATGCACTGTTTGAAGACAAAACACCTGCAGCAGAAGAACAAAAGCAATTCTTCATGAATATTGCGGGCACAGGTGCAGGCAAATCAACGATGGAGGCCTATGCCAGAAGGAAAACAAACAACAATCTGGTTGAAATCAATTTGGACGACAACCGCTTCTTTCTCAAACTGTTTGAATATAACATGGCCGCTGGTTTTCATCGGGACGATTATATTTCCATTGAAACCGTGGCCAAAGAAATTCGGACGCGGGCAATCGAGCGTGCACGGGAGGAAGGCTATCACGTTGGGAACTTTAGCTCGGGCATTCCTTATGCCAACAGAAACGACGCAATCGTAGCGCAATTCACCGAAGCCGATTATGTCACCACAGCCATGGCAGGGCATGCCGACCTGATCATGGGGCCTGAAGAGATGCGCGGTGGACCCCAAGGCGTCATTGAAGGGGTCAAGGGTCGCCTGACCGATCGAGGGCGCGCCGTGCCGATGCAGATTGTGATTGATAAGAATATCCGCGCCTACCCTTCCGCAGTGGCCGCCGCACGAGACCCCAACATACACAACCTAATCTATGTCGACTTAAAACCGAAAGAAGCTGAAGCACCTTACCTGCTTGGGCATCAGGTAACCCTCACGCAAGAGGAGTGGCAAGCCTTGCAAAGCACGCGGGCAGAAGGTGGCCAGGCGCTTTATGCTGCGTTGGATGTGCAGAACTTGCTCCCCAACAGCCAGGAATTTAATGCTGAAAGCAACCATCAGGTCAACCCTGATCAGGTGGATGTGTATCCGCTTTATACAGAGGGTGAGAACGTCACGGTGTTTGTGACGATCGACAAGGAACGGCTCAAAGACCCAGCAAACCAAGCGCTGATGAACCGGAATGCACGCGGAAAAGACACGCTCTTTGTCAATACGCACCCCAATATTGCAGGCCATTTATTGGCGTTGCGCGATGAAGTCAACACGCCGCGCCCTGCGATAGTGGACATCCTTCAGTCTGATCCGAATGAACAAGACCCGCGCAAGCTCGCGCTTGGCATGCTCAAATATGCCTTTGATGAGCACAACGTACCCGATGCCAACCGCATGATGGGCGTGGAGCGTTTGATTGCCCTGATTTCTGAGCAGCGCGTAGGCTTTAATCGTACCCATGCCTCCAAAGAGACCCATGGCACCTATGACAGCATGAGCGCAGATCAACTGCTACAAAACATGATCACCTATCAGCCAAGTATCACCGCACATCCAACCGACCCGTTTAATGAAGCGACCCGCGAGGCGGCCATTCGGCTTCAGGCGCTACTGGAAGGGGCAAGCAAGGGCTACTTGGTGGACCCCAAAAATGGGAGGCGCTATACCATCGGCAAAAAAGGCAATAGGGTCCAAGACACAGATGTTGAAAGACTGGACGCTACCGCATATGAGGCACTCTTGCGCGATCAAGTGCTCGCACTCTACGCCTCAATGGAAATGACACCCTTGCGCGATAATCTGATGATCTATGGCTACGCACAGCCCACCCATAAACTCATTGCATCCGAAGAATCCGATAGAATTCTGGACACTTCCAAACGTGGTTATGACTCCATTCCAGAAGCCGCCTATCGCAAAGCACAAGCATATGTGAACCAATCAGGTAACACCTACGCATCCGTTCAGGACCTCATTGCACAAGAGCCAGAAATATTTCGGCAGATTGTACGGCAAATTCTTCAGAATCAAAACTGGGGCGGGGACCAAGACAACAAGCCTTTAAACACGGCAAAAGATGTGGAAAACTTTATCATGCGCACCGAGTTTTCGGTGGTGGGCTGGTACATGCAGGACCTTGTGCAAGTGCGTGACATCATCGAGGAAAGCCCTGAAATATATGCAAAAATAGACGCCATAATTGGGAAGCTTGGGCACTACGAATACAATGGTGGTGGCCTGAATGTACGTGAAAACACATTAGAGGATATCAACAAGCAGATCGAAAAAGTAGCCTTGGATGGAGAAAAAGACTCTCCCAAACATGCGCAGCTAAAGCGGATGCAAGCGATGATTCTTCGCGTGCCGGCTCGAGGAGAGGGCTACCGTTCGGCCAAAGAGTTTGAAAACGATCTCATCGATCTGGATCAGATGTTGCGCGAGCAAAACATCCGACCTGGCATCGTCTATGATTCCAACGGTCAGGATACAGGCATGTCTCTGCTAGATGGGCTCATGGCCAAGGCCGAAAATTTTGGCAATGTCGCCAGCAAAACGCAAGTGCGCCAAACATCGGATGTGCACGCCAAAGTCTTTGATGCTGTCTTTCGCATTCTCACTCATTATAAATCGCATGATTCCTATCGTGAGGTACTGCAAAGCCTCGATGAAACCGACACATCACCAGGTGTGCGCGAGAAAAATCTGTTGGATGTGCTGCAAAAGGACACAGAAGGCACAATCCGTACACTCATCCGGGAAGAATTATTGGGCAATATCACAAAAGGCCGCTCCTTTCCTGATGAGGCAAAAGAGGGAATTAGAGACGCCCTTATTAATGCAGGCCTGGAAGGTGACCTGGAAAAAGGGGAAAAGGGTATTTTTTACCAAACCCTGAAAACCATGCAGCTTGCCAATGATAACCCTTACGCCGTGGGTGCGGTGATTGTTTCCCATTCCTATGCGGACCCGGAAGAAAGCGGCAAACACGAAGCACTGCGCAGCCAGGCACTGCTGGAGTTGGTTGAAAATCCAGCATTTTTATCCCAAGAAAAACGCCACAAACCCACCGTAATACAGCTGAAGGAGGATTTGGCTGCAATTGAACGTGTGCCGACGGAAGATGGCACGGTGATGGCACGATCGGCGATCATCCTGCGAGAAAACTTAAAAAACCCTCATTATAACCAACATATTAAAGATACCTCCAAATCCACCAAAAATCCTAATTGGCGTGTGTATGACCCAGAGCATGAGGGGGCAGACAGTACCGGCACCCGACCCATGACCATTGCGGAGGCCAAACAATATTACGGTTATCCTGAAGAAGAAATTAGCGATAACGACAAAGCAACCTACCTAAAAGGCACGATTATTTCGATGGTCGCGGGAAGCGATTTTGGGCGGGAAAATGGTGGCTATGAGCATTATCTTGTGGAACGTGCTCTACAAGGTGAAATCGATTTGGCGCTTAAAGAAGGCTATTTCGTTGAAATATTCCGTGGCGTAGGCACCTCAGGGCAGTATCGCCAGGGTGGGCGCACCGATGCACCACGTCGCACGGATCAGGGCATTGGGCAAGTGCTCTATGCCACACAAGAAGCATTTGCGCTTGAGTCCGAAGGTATCCAGGCCCGGGCAGTGAGTCGCGGCATTGAGCAGCAGAAACAGGGCGGAGCCTTGCTGCAAGCCTATAGCGATGCGATTGAGGCGGTATTCAATGAGGGGCAACCCTATAAGCCCTCTCACGCATCGCGTATCAGCAATCGCGATGGCCTGATACTCAACCCATCCAACGTGCAGCTCCTGCCTCAAATCAATAAACGGGATGCGCGAGCCAAACCCGTGGTGGACTATCTGGACGAGGCAGCCTTCCGTGCCTCCAAATATGTACAGCGCCTGATGGAGGATAAGCACCCACATGCAGAGGCCTACACAGAGCTCTTCCGCTATGGTTCTCCCACACAATTCACCAAATGGTACAACACCAGCAATCGACCCGATACCGGCAAATCGCAAGGAACGCATGCAGCGCAGCAACACGTAACCGAGGAAGAATCCATTAACGCCCTGGAAGAGGCGGTACAACACTTTTTCACCGAGTTGCATGGAGACGATTGGCAGGACAAAACCAAGGACCCGAAAGTCTCCAAACAACGTGCCATTGGGTATGGTGGCACGTTGGGCGTCATGGGCCTGGATTCTAACGCCTATGAGGGAATCTCCGCCTTTTTGGACCTGCGTCATCCAGATGGCAGCCTCAAACAAGGCGCACTCACAGGCGAGCGGCCAAAGGATCTCGATAAATTTGTCTTGGCCACAGAGTTAAATGTGGAATTGCAGGATATGATGGGTCGCAAAATACTGGGGATGATGAACGCCAACCTTCCAGCCGCCTGGCGATTTGCAGGCTTTGAACGCGTGGGAGATAATCACATACGCCATCTGGATACGGAGGAAACCTATAACATTGAGACACTTGCCAAGGCAATGGACCAAGATCCGCCGGAATATGTTGCGCGCTCCGGCGAAGGCAAATCAAATCAAACCTTGCCGGCTTTTGTGCATATGCTGGCTCATTTCGATCAGGAATACCAAATTTCCACGGTGAACATCATCGATGCGCTTGAAACCGCAAGGGGGAAGCCTTTAGACACGCACGCACGGAAAGACCTGCTGGAAAAAGCAGCCCACAGCCCGGATGATATCCAGAAAGAGCTCTTTGATCGCGTGCCACAGCATGTCCGAGATGAGGTCCAGCATAACCGGGAGGGTTCTGTGGTCACCCGTCACGCCGATGAGCATCATGTAGGTGGCACCAAGCAGGCGCAAATGCACTTGGCGGATGCCTGGCGGCAAATCTTGAAAAATGGTGGGCTCACCGACAGCTATCAACGTGAGCTTGACTCCGGTACCCTCTCCAGAGCGGAGGCGGAAGAAGCAACCAAGCAATCCCTGTTTGGACTTTATGCCAATGTGTTTGTCAACAGAGAGCAAACCCCCGCTTCCATGCGTTTCCCGCAGATGCAACAACAAATTGCGGCCTGATTCATTCCTGACACTCTAGACACTGTTAACTCGATCCCATCGCCTAAGCCACGGGATGACGAGAGGGGTACGAAACTAACCTTCAGCGCTTACATAGGCTTCGCAGGCGCCTTTGGCAAGGGCACGCACGCGGGCGATATAGCTCGCGCGTTCGGTCACGCCGATGACGCCGCGGGCATCGAGCAGGTTAAAGAGGTGGCTCGCCTTGATGCATTGGTCGTAGGCGGGTAGGGCCAGTTTCTTTTCCAGCAGATCTTGGGCGGCCTGTTCGGCTTCTTCGAACTGGCGCGCCATGATGACTGTATCCGCGTGTTCCAAATTATAGGCCGATTGCTCCTGTTCGTTGCGCAAGAACACCTCGCCGTAGGAAAGCGCTTTTTCACCCGCCGCGCCGTTGAAGTCGAGGTCAAAGACATTTTCCACGCCCTGGATATACATCGCAAGACGCTCGAGCCCGTAGGTAATTTCGCCCGAAACCGGCCGGCAATCCAGCCCACCGACCTGCTGGAAATAGGTGAATTGTGTCACCTCCATGCCGTTACACCAGACTTCCCAGCCAAGCCCCCAGGCGCCCAGCGTGGGCGATTCCCAGTCATCCTCCACAAAGCGGATGTCGTGCGCGTGCACATCGATGCCGATCTCGCCCAAACTTTGCAGGTAGAGCTCCTGGATATTCTCCGGCGAGGGTTTAAGGATCACCTGAAACTGGTAGTAATGCCCCAGCCGATTGGGGTTGTTGCCATAGCGACCATCTTTGGGCCGGCGGCAGGGCTGCACGTAAGCTGCGTTCCAGGGCTCTTCCCCCAAACAGCGCAGCGTGGTGGCCGGATGAAAGGTGCCTGCTCCCACTTCCATATCGTAGGGCTGCAGGATCGCGCAACCCTGCTCCGCCCAAAAGCGCTGCAAGGTTAAGATGATTTCCTGGAAGGAACGCGTCATACAGATGGCCCTTTGCTGCTGCTTTTTAAGGCGAGCGGCTAGTCCCCTTCGCCCGGTCTGGGGCTGAACAGCTCTTCAAATTTGTTGGGCTTGCCTTTAAACGCATCGGCATCCGCAGGCGCGCCGCGATTGACGGTGATGTTCGGCCATTTCTCCGAATATTCCCGGTTGACCTCCAGCCACTTGGTGTTTTGGTCGGACTCGGGATCAATCGCTTCGGCCGGGCATTCGGGCTCACACACGCCGCAATCGATGCACTCATCGGGGTTGATCACGAGCATGTTCTCGCCCTCATAGAAGCAATCTACCGGACAGACTTCCACGCAGTCCGTATATTTGCAGCGAATGCATTCTTCGGTTACGACATAGGCCATCGCCCTGCTCCTTGCTTGCATGTAAGGCACATGTTTATAAATCACACGCCCTTTGGAGTCAAAGGGTTTTGGTTCCTGCCTGCCGCGTGTGGGCACGCAAACGGAGCCCCGTGACCGCCAGCGTAAAGGCGATAAAGCCGAGCCACATGACCATCAGTGGCCATAGCATGCTGGGGTGGATGGTGGGGCCATCGAAGCGAAAGACGCTGGCGGGTTGATGGAGCGTGTGCCACCAGTCGACCGAGAATTTGATGATGGGCACGTTGATGACCCCGACGAGTGCCAGTACGGAAGCCGCCTTCGCGCCGCGCTCTTGCTGCTCAAAACTTTCCGAAAGGGCGAGATAGCCCAGATAGAGGAACAGCAGAATCAGCATGGAGGTCATGCGTCCATCCCACTCCCACCAGGTGCCCCAAATCGGCTTGCCCCAGAGCATGCCAGTCATTAGGGTGGTGGCGCAAAAGAGGGTGCCAAGCGGGGCGAGCGCGCGTGCCAAGTGCCAGCTGGCGGGGTTTCGCCAAATCAAAAACCCACCGCCAAGCAGGGCGATCCCCACATAAAGCCCCAGCGCCATCCAGGCCGAGGGCACATGCACATACATGATCCTAACACTTTCACCTTGTTGGTAATCGGGTGGGGAAGCTATCAGCCCCAGATAAAGCCCTGCACCAAGCAAGAGTGCGGCCGCAATGGATAAGAGGCGCCAGTGCTTCACGAGCCAGCGCATGACCATATGTGGGTGGTAAAACCGGGCCATCGGCCTCCCTTTGCCTTGAGGAAGAAAATCCTTTATACTTACACGGTGCCGCGGTTTGAGCTGCGGCTGTGCTTCACCATAGGAGGAACCAGCACCATGTCAACATTGAGCGCTAACGAGCAAGAAGAACTGCAGAGTGCCGCCCTTTGGACGGCCTATCGCATCCTGACCGATCGGAGCAATGAAACGGCGGAAAACCAGCTGCTGTATGCGAGCGGACGGCAGGCGATTGAAAAACCGGTGACGATGCAGGAGGTGCATGCACGTTTGTGGGATATCATGGGCTATATGTTGCAGGAAGAGATTGTTCCAGGCACCGACCAAGAGACACAAAACATCGTGCGGAAACTGGCCGAAAACACCGGCGAAGAGGCAGCCTCCTCCAGAAGATTCTTTCTTGAACAATTTGACCGCGCGTTTGAGGCGTTTGATCATCCTTGCCTGAAAATGACGCTGGTCCATGACATGACGGCCCAGAGGCCCACGCCGGAAGAAATCGAAGAGTTTGGGAGCCAGGCGCCCACGCCAGGTCAGCATGCCTATGCCCAAATCTCGTTTGCGCTGCTCAAAGCGCAGCATCTGTGCACCGCCCTTGGCAAAGAGGCCATTGAGGAGATGGCGCAAACCTACTTCCAGTCGGAAGATGGTGTTGCAGTGCTTTATGCCCAGATTGAAGATTTGCCTGAGCCAAAAAAAACGGAGGCACAAAATCATATTAATCAATTTCGGGAATTTATTCCAACGCGTGAAGCAAACAACCTGCTTTGGGACGCATTGCCCGCTTTAATCACGCGCACCTGGTTGCAATCTTACCCCAACCGGGCAGATGTGACGGTGGGCATTATAGATTATGATAGTAAAGGCCAAAGCGAGGGGCGCACCCCTTCAAATATATTAAGGCATCTGACTAAAGATCAAAAAGATAAAGGACTCCATTCTGAGCGTACTACTCTTGCTGAAATAATTCAAGCAAGCCCAGACAATCTTCTTGAATGTATTGAAGCCTATGGCTCTACCACCACCCCAAGCGTTGTGCTCCCGATGATTGAGGCCCGCGCACCAGAAGGCTCGATGCTGCTCACCCGCTGGCTTGTGGATAGCGATAGCGTGCCTACACTCACCGCTGTGCAAGGGCGTTAGGGCGGTGCCTGCCGGCACAATTGCGCTTAGCGCCACCGAAATTGCGCAGCTGATTGCGCTTGGGCCTTGCCTTTTTATCGTGCTCTATCTTGCGTGGCAGCTGCGTGCGAGGCCCAAAGTTAGCCTGGTGCCGCTGCTCTATTTTCTTGCGCTTGGCGGTAGTTTTTTCCTGCCGATTCTGACGATTTTCCCGAGCCTAGAAACGCTGTGGCTGCGCGGGTTGATGCTGCTTTCGACCCAGCTGCTGCCTGAGCTGGGATTTTTGCTGCTGCTGCAACTCATCCTGCGTAAGCCTCCGCCCTTGCCTTACTGGTTGGTGCTAGCACTGCCGCTTTTGGGCGGTGGACCGCTGCTTTACCTCACCGTGACGGCGGAACCGGAGGCGTGTTTTGGTGAAGCATTTTGCCTGCCGATGCGACAGGTGATCACGCTTTACGGTGCGCTTGGCGGGGCGCTGGTGCTCTTGCTGCTGAGCCTGCTTGCTTCGCGCTTGCTGCTGCCGCTGATGCGCAAGCGGCGTCGCGAAAAAACCTGGCAGCAATTTTACTGGCTCATCTGGTGCATTATTGTGCATCACGTGCTGCTGCTGGCACTGGATATCGCCTCGCTTAGTGAAAAATGGCCGAGCGATGATCTCGCCTTTACCCGTACGATGCTGGGGATGGTGTTCCTCTATCTGGTGAGTGCGGCCCTGTTTCGGGTGGCGGGGATGTCTTTTGTTACCCCTGCGGCGCCGGCGGCCTCCAAAGGCCTGTTTGCTAGGATCCAGGCCTATGTGGAAGAGGAGCAGGCTTATTTACAACCGGACTGCACCCGCGCGCATCTGGCTGACCGATTTGCCACCACCGAGCAGGCGATCAGCGCGGCGGTTAACCAGGCGACGGGCGGTACGCTGAGCCAGTGGATCAACGGGCTGCGTGTGGCGCATGCGTGCGAGCGGTTGCGTGAAGAGCCTGCGCAACCCATCATCGAGATCGCTTTTGCCAGCGGCTTTAACTCCATTGCCGCGTTTAACCGTGCCTTTGCCAAGGAAGTGAACGCCTCACCTTCGGCCTACCGCAAGGCCCACACGTCCCTTTTGGCCTAGCCGCTACGCGCACCACGCCGGTTAGACTATTCGCGAGTATTTTGCCCCTTGCCCCTGGCGGATTATGCGCTATAGTGCCGCGCCGGCGGTTCTGTTTACTGGAAATAGGCGCCGCTTCTTCTCTGCGCCCGTAGCTCAGCTGGATAGAGCGTGTGACTACGGATCACAAGGTCAGGGGTTCGAATCCTCTCGGGCGCGCCATCCGCCACCGCTCGTCACCAAAGGTGAGCGAGCTGTGGCGCGATTGGGCGTCTGGG
>JANQHP010000021.1 GCA_028282625.1 Rickettsiales bacterium
CCCCTTTAGATCCCCCGCCGGCGCACGTGCGCCGCGTCGCGTTGCTCCTAGTCGCGGGCAACGTGCCCGCTCCGGGAGGTGCCCATGCAGCTGCCTAAATTCCCTCCCCCTTGAGGGGGGAGGGTTAGGGAGGGGGTGTACCTAAAAACCGTCATCCCGTGGCTTGACCACGGGATCCAGTCACTAATCACCAGTGACTTAATTACGTTCAAGCTTCTTAAGGCCATAAAGCAAATAGTCGCTGCTATCGGCTTTTTCACCCGGTTTGGCCTGGTAGCCACCGGCGGTGAATTCCAGCACGGTAAAGGGTTTTTCGGTATGAATTTCAAAACGCTGGATGCCGGATGCATCCGGGCTGTAGGCCTCGGCCTGGCTGGTAAAAATGCCACGCGCGATTTCTTTCTTTTGTGCATCCAGCGCACGCCAATGGGCCTGCTCGGCATTGCCATCATGCTCATTGCCAAAAAACATGGAAAGCATCACCTCCAGATGTTGCACCGGCGCGTGAAGGGTCACTTCCAGACGTTCCGACGTGCCTTTTTGGGCGTCGAAATCGATTTCCGGGTAGCGCCCACCGAGTACACCCACACCCTGGCCTTTGGTTGATTGTTCCATGCTGAGCTTGGCTTCGTTGCCTGCATGGTCATAGGCTTCGATAGAAGCGATAATTCTCTCATATTTCATAAAGCGCGCCTGTGCCGCGGTTGCGCCTAGCATGCAGATAAAGGCTAGCATACCAAAAATAAGATGTTTCATGTTGTCCTCCTTAAAAAATGAACGGTTTGTTACGTCGCTTTGTGCGCCATTTTCCAATAGCGTGTGGTTTGCATTTCCTGCAGACGCGAGACCGTGCGCGCAAAAGCGAAGCTGCCATCGCCGCCTTGATAGAGCTGATCGGGCGCGACTTCGGCTGAGAAAAGGCATTTGACCCGGTGTTCATAGAGTGCATCAATCAGTAGCACAAAACGCCTGGCCTCGTTGCGATGTTCTGCCCCCATTTGGGGGATGTCGCCAAGAAGCAAGGTGGTAAATTGCTCGGCGATGGCGAGGTAATCCGCCGCGCCCAGATTGGCGGCGCATAAGCTCGCAAAGCTGGTGCAGGCGATATCGCCGTGGGTGTGTTCCAGCGTAAGCGTGCGTCCGGCAACGGTGAGCTCGGTGGCCACTGCCTTCGCGCCATGGGTTAAATCGGCAAAGCTTTCGGTGATGAAGGTGGCGCGCTTGGACGCGTTACCGATGAAATAGGTGGTTTGCAGTGCCTGCATATGTGCCATGCGGTAGTCGGTGTGGCTCCGCAGATGCACCTGCTCCATCGCCTGGCTAAAGCGCTGGATGAAGGGGAGGAAGCGCTGGCGCTGCAGGCCGTCTTGATAGAGGTCTGCAATGGCGCGGTTGGAGGTGGCTACGACCACGATGCCGCGCGCAAAGAGCGCATCAAACAGATGGCCAAGCAGCATGGCATCGGCAATGTCGGTGACCTCAAATTCGTCGAAACAGAGCAGCCAGCCGCGCCGCATCACCTGCTTGGCGACATGCTCCATCACGTGGTGCTGGTTTTTGCGCTGCTTCTG
The DNA here is from genome assembly GCA_028282625.1 of Rickettsiales bacterium. Classification (GTDB taxonomy): domain Bacteria; phylum Pseudomonadota; class Alphaproteobacteria; order Rickettsiales; family UBA8987; genus JANQHP01. The sequence goes on from JANQHP010000021.1 coordinate 1,572, forward strand.
TTGGTTGAGCAGGGCATGGACCTCCTGCATGAAGGCATGAAAATGGACACGGCGCTTTTGCAGCACCGGCACATGGTCGAAAAACAAATCCATCAGCATCGATTTGCCGCGACCCACATCGCCAAAGATATAAAGGCCATAGGTCCCAAGGCTGTGCGCCGGACCTGTGCACTTTAAGCGCTGCAGCCAATTGCCCGGAAAGCGCCAGCCTGCATAGGGCAGCAAGGCCTGGCCGAGCGCCTGGAGACGTTCCAACGCCATCCGTTGCGCGGGGTCATCCTGCAACCGGCCCGAGGCAATATCGGCTTCATAGGCCTGAAGCAGCGGGCAGTGTGCCACTTTTTTGCCATCGGATCTTGCTATCGACTGGTTCACTTGGTAGACACTTTTCTTCTATGGATATACACCACCATCACCATGCATTGCAGCAGGCTATAGAGGGTTGGAAGCAAAAGTGCAAGCTTGAGCAGAACGTGCGGGTGTGCTTGGTACCGACGATGGGCGCTTTGCATGCGGGACATCTCTCACTGGTTGAGCAAGCACGCGCGGCCGCCGACAAGGTGGTGGTCAGCATTTTTGTCAACCCTGCCCAGTTTGGCCCGAAGGAGGATTTGGCCACCTATCCGCGGACGATGGAGGCGGACTTGGCAGCATGCCGCGCGGTGGGTGTGGACGCGGTCTATGCGCCGAGCGTGGAGGAGATCTACCCCAAGGGGGTGACGCTGTTGGAAGAGGTAGCGTATGCGGATGTGATTGAGGGGCAGTTTCGCCCGCCGTTTTTTTATGGCGTGGCGACCGTGGTGAAGCGATTGTTTGAGCTGGTGCGGCCTGATTCTGCGGTGTTTGGTGAAAAAGACTACCAGCAATGGCGCGTGGTGCAGGAGTTGGTGGCGCGCCATGCGCTGCCAGTGGAGATTCTGGCCGCGCCGACCGTGCGTGAAGAGGATGGCCTGGCGATGGCCTCGCGCAATGCCTATCTTTCCAAGGAGGATCGGCAGAAAGCGCCGCTGCTTTATGAAACAATGATGTGGGTGCGGCAGCAATTGCTTGCCGGCACCGCTTCGCCGCCCTCACTGCTGGACGAGGCAACGGCACGGCTGCTGGAGGGTGGCTTTGCGAAGGTGGACTATCTGACATTGTGTGATGCCAAAACGCTGGAGCCGCTGGAGGCTTGGCCTGCCTCAGAGGGTAAGCCCGCAAGGCTACTGGCGGCGTGCTGGCTTCCCAGCGCCCGGTTGATTGATAATATAGCGGTGTAGTAGGGGTGGTGGGTTGTTGGTGACTGGTGATGGGTAACTGGTGACTGGTGATAAGGCGTCCTTATCCCTAATATATCATTAATAACTCTTGACAGAGAGAGCTATGCGTTAGCATAACCCGCAAGAAATGGTTTTTCGGTAGCTTGGCCTGCCGCAAAATCAGTGGGGCGCTTTGCGTCACCACCACATTGGTTCTAGGAGGAAGAAAGTGAAAACCTACGAGAAAAGAGTGTGGTCTGATGATGGATATCTCAAGAAGGTCACAGCAAGCTTTCACCCTGACAATGTCCAGGAAATAAGGGCCTGGCTGAATCACCACGACTAGGTCTATCTAGTCTAGAAGGAGGGCCCTTGGTGGCCCTCCTTTGACGTTTTGATAGGTGGCTTTTTATTCTATTGCCTTGTCATTCCCGCGTAGGCGGGAATGACAATGTGAATAACACGGGATGACGGGACACGAACCCCTTATTCACCCCAACCAAACAGCCAATTGGGGTCCACCTCAAGGATGGAGGCGATGGCGTAAAGTTCCTTATCGCGTACCGGCCGGCGTCCATTTTCAATCTCGGAAATAAGACGCTGTGAAAGATCAATCGCATGATCCACACTGAGGGCAGCAGAAAGCTCTACCTGCCCCATCTTGTGCTTTTCACGCGCCTGGCGGATCTTTTGTCCGATGCGGTTTCCCTTAATTTTGGCGTTTGGCATGGTATGAATAAGCCCCTTTTGACAGCAACCTACATAGACCTGCTACAATTTCTTGAGCAATTCCATGGGCCTGATGGATAAAACCTTGGCGATTTTGTATATCGTTACCAGGGAAGGATTGCGCTTGCCTCGCTCGAGCAAGCTGATATAGGTGCGATCCAACTCCGCGCCAAAGGCCAGTTTCTCCTGAGAGAGCCCCTTCGATTTCCGGCATTCTTTCACGGCTTTGCCAAACGCAAGGAAGATTTTTTCTTTCTTTACCATGCTTGATTCTTATTCACCCCAACCAAACAGCCAGTTCGGTGAAATGCCTAAAATGGTGCAAAAAGCCACCACTTCTTTGTCTTTGACCGAACGCTGGCCGCTTTCAATGTGGGAAATAGTGGCGCGTGCCATCTTGATTTTGTGATCCACGCACATGGCGGCGGCTAATTCCACTTGAGATAATCCTGCTTTGATACGCGCAGCTTGAATATTTTTGCCCACCATATTGCCTTGAACAAGTGTAACCGTCATCGCCTTTAGCCCTAAATGATTTAAGGGGAAGGATAGATTATATGGATAGGCACTTGTGCTATCTTCGGATAGCATGTAGACTGATTTAAAAGAACAAACACATAATGGAGGTCACATGGAGTACCATTTTCTTGCGGACGCATGGAACAAGTTTCACACCGCGCTGCCTTGGGTCCAGGCGCTGATGGTGGTGGTGTGGGGCGTTGTGACGGTGATGCTGGCCTATTCTTTCAAGGAAATGGTGGCGGTGCTGGTGGCACCTTTTCGGGGTGATGTTGCGGCGAAGAAGCACCGTGATGAAAGTGCCAACCCACGTGCCGATTGACTTTGAGCAGAACGCGACGAGTGCGGTGGTCCGCTCGCGCATGGTGCAGGTGATCGAAACCAGGAGCCTGCTGCCCATTGGCTGGGGCAACGGCGCGGGCAAGCTGATCTGCGAATATTATACGCCAAGCGGAAGATTGATTGGAAGGGTGGAAGTGGAGGCGGAGGAGGTGGAGGGGTGAGGCGAATGCACGCGCGCCCAAAACGGCGACACCGCCCCCCTCCATGCAAGGAGTAAGGGCGGTGTCAAGAGGTCAAGCGGTCTGTTGTCGTCCAGAGAATTGGAACATGACCAGTAAAATAACAACCGTAGCCAGTGCAACGCATGTGGCTACGAATTGTAGTTCGTATTGTGCTGGTCTTGCAACAATTCGCAACACAATGGCGGCTAGAAGGAGGCTTCTGAGTGCTGTGCTCTCAAGGTCGAAGCTTCTACGTTTTCTGGAAAACCATGCCCCCATGAGGAAGCTTCCCAGCCCTAGAAGTGGGATGATCCATGGTAGCGGCGATGTTGAACCCGGGAGTGACGACGCCATGATTATAATGAAACTAATCCCCGCTCCTAGGAGCATTGCCTCACTTGCGGCCACTCTGGCAGCATCACCAAAAGCATGCCATGCTTTTGGGTGCTTTCTCCAGTGCGCGTCAATTTTTCTCTCGGCGCGTGCAATATACCACGAAAAGGTAAGTCCCAATGCCAATGAGAGAACACAGACAGCGACAAATTCTCCCCAGTTGAAGGTGATGGCAGATGCTTTCCAGTACAGTACAGGCCCTGCAAAGCAAAAGCTTGCGCAGCACCAAGTTGTCCAATATCGCAGGGAATGGAGCAGAACGGTCCAATTTTCTTTTTTCATTGTTACCTCAAAGTCCGTCGCTGCTTGTGCGACGTTAAGATTTTTTCTGCTTCTAGCACGTGGCCATTTCTGGCTGCGTGAAGCAGATTGTATCACTTTCAGAGATCATTTTATCAGGTTTGGTGTTTTTTGTCTAGCAATACGTTAATTTTTTAACTTTATGGGTGGGGCACTGAAGTAAGGGTACGTTTCGTGAGCTTGTGCGGCGTGTGGTTTCAGGGTAAGGTAATGGAAGAGAACAATAGAGGTTGCAATATGGCAGATTCCTCTTTTTGGATGATGGATGGCCCTTTTTGGGTGGCGGCTTTGGCGTGTGTCTTCCTGGTGGTGGTGACCAGTATACTTTTTTATGAAATTTTGCGCTACGGATGGGGCATTTTTCCGCGGCTGGGTCATAAGCCCAGGCGGCATCTAAGTCGTGTGATGCTGGGTGTATTTCTGGCGCATATGACTGCGGTGTGGATCTATGCGGCGGCGTATTGGTTGCTGGATAGATGGCCGGAGATGGGTAGGATTGTGGTGATTGGCACCGACCCTGCGACCCATCAGCATCAATTTCTGGATTATGTCTATTTTTCGGCGGCGACTTATTCGTCGCTTGGATTTGGGGACATGTATCCCGAAGGTGCGCTGCGGCTGATTGTGGGGGTGGAAGTGATCAGCGGGCTGCTGCTGATTGGCTGGTCGGTGGCGTTTTCTTTTGTGGCAATGCAAAAATTCTGGGAGCAGCACGGTGATACCTAATGCTGCACTGCAGCACATACAGGCGCGCTCCGGGCAGTTGATCCTGGATTTACGGTACGCAACATCGGATAATTTTACGGGTGAGCCGGTCTACCGGCACCCGGCGGCGTTTTTGCGTCCTGAGGCGATGGCACGGCTGGAAGAGGCGCTGGCGCTGGCGGTGGCACTTGGCTATCAGCTGAAGATTTTTGATGCGTTTCGCCCACAAGAGGCGCAGGAGGCGCTATGGGCGCATACGCCTGACCCGGATTTTTTGGCGCCGCCGGAGCGTGGCTCCCCGCATTCGCGCGGGGTGGCGGTGGACCTAACGTTGTGCAACGCACAAGGAGACGAGCTTGATATGGGCACCGGGTTTGATGCGTTTACCCCGCGGTCGCATCATGGGAATACGGAGATTGCGAAAGAGGCGCAGCAAAACCGCTTGGTACTGCTTGGGATTATGACGGCGGCCGGGTGGGATTTTTACCGCAATGAATGGTGGCACTATCAGCTGTTTGATAGTCGCCGCTATTCGGTGCTGTGTGACGCGGAGGCGGGCACGCAGATGATGGGATAGGCCCTTAAAGGGCAAACCCTTAAAGGGCAAACCCTTAAAGGGCAAGTCCGACCAGGTGTTTAACTTCGGCCATGGTTTTTTCTGCTTTAGCGCGCGCTGCTTGGGCGCCGCGTGCGAGGATCTGGTCCAGATAAGCGGGGTCTTCGCGCAGGGCGATCATTTTTTCACGGATGGGGCCTAAATGCGCGGTGGTGATTTCCGCGAGCTTTTCTTTAAACTCGGCAAAACCAAGATGGGTGCATGCTGCCTCGGCTTGCTCGAGGGAAAGGCCTGAAAGGGCGGCATAGATGCTGAGCAGGTTGCTGCTTTCGGGTCGCGCTTCCGGGTCATAGGTGATGCCTGGTAGCATATCGGACTTGGCCTTGCGGATTTTACGTGCGATGGTGTCATTGTCGTCATGCAAATGGATGCGGCTGTTGTCGGATGGGTCGGACTTGCTCATTTTGCTGGTGCCATCACGCAGGCTCATCACGCGGGTGGCTTCGCCTAGAATGAGGGGTTCTGGCAGCGAGAAAATCTCTTGCTGATACTGGCGATTAAACGCACCGGCGATGTCACGCGTGAGCTCAAGATGCTGTTTTTGGTCTTCGCCTACTGGCACATGCGTGGCATGGTAAAGCAGGATATCGGCGGCCATGAGTACGGGGTAGCTATAAAGCCCCAGCACGGCGTGATCGCGCTTTTTGCCGGCCTTTTCCTTGAACTGGGTCATGCGGTTGAGCCAGCCAAGCGGCGTGTGGCAACTGAAGATCCAGGCCAGCTCGCTATGGGCAGGAACCGCTGACTGCACAAAGATGGCGTGCTTTTCCGGGTCAATGCCACACGCGATATAAGCGGCCGCGGTTTCACGCACATGCTGGCGGAGCGCTGCTGGGTCTTGCGGCACGGTGATGGCGTGCAGATCGACGATGCAAAAGAGGCAATCGTCATAGTGGTCTTGCAGGTGGGTCCACTGGCGAATGGCACCAAGATAGTTGCCAAGATGCAGCTGACCGGTGGGCTGGACGCCAGATAAGATACGTGTGGTCATGAGGTGCTCATGAGTTGGGTAGCAGGGAGCGTGCCTTGCAGGATAGCGTGCACTTGTTCGCAGGCGGGAACCCGAACGCCAAGCTTTTCGGCCAGGCGGATGACGGGGCCTGCGGAGTGGACGCCTTCGGCCACCGTGCGGCGTTTGGCCAGGATCTCTTCCAGCTTTTGGCCTTTGCCAAGGGCGATGCCAAGCGACATGTTGCGCGATTTTTCGCTGCTGCAGGTGAGCAGCACGTCGCCCAGGCCGCAGAGTTCCATGGCGGTTTTAGCACGCCCGCCCTTGGCCTGGATTAGGCGGCGGATGTCGGCCATGCCCTGCACCAAGAAGGCAGCACGGGCATTTTCTCCGGCCTGCTGCCCAACCAAGATGCCGCAGCCAATGGCGAGGATGTTTTTGACGGCACCCGCCATTTGCGCACCGGCCACATCATGGCTGATTTTGAGGTGAAAATCGTTGCTGGCAAAGGCTTTGGCGACCGTGTTGGCGATGGCTTTCTCTTTGCCGGCCAGGCTCACATGGGTGGACTGCCCGCGTGCGACTTCATCGGCAAAGCTTGGGCCGCTTAAGATCAGGATGGGTGAACTTGGGAGGACTTCTTCGGCGACTTCGCTCATCAGCTTGAGGCTGGATTCTTCCACGCCTTTGCTGGCGAGGATGAGTGGTGTACCAGGTGCAATATGCGCGGCGAGTTGCGTGAGCGTGGCGCGCACAAATTGTGCGGGCGCTACGACCAGCACGGCCTGCATGGCGGCCATTGCTTCTAGCGCGCCGGTGGCTTTGAGCGTGTTGGGCAGTGGGATATCGGGCAGAAAAAGAGGGTTGGTGTGGGTCGTGTTGATCGCCTCTACCACGTCCTCCTCCCGCGCCCATAGGGTCACGTGCCGCCCTGCGCGGCAAAGCGCGGTGGCAAGGGCGGTGCCCCAGGCGCCGCCGCCTATCACGCCAATTTGATGGATGGTGTGTTTACTCATAGTGTAAATTCTAGTCGGGTTTTGTTTATTCTTCCAGTGCAATCCTTAAAGCGGCCTGGCTCGCTAAAAGTGTGAGTGGGACTAAGACCAGATAAAGCCCGGCGAACAAGGGCAGATGGGTTTGCAGTGCGTACGCTAGATTATGTGCGCTGCTGGTATAGACCAGCGAAGAGGCAAAGATGATAATGGGCACATAAAGCGGCAGGAGCAACAGGCCAAGCAGGCTGCCACTGCGCCGCAGGCCAAGTGTGAGCGTGGCTATATTTACACCAAGCAGGCTGAACAGGCCCGAGCCAAGCAGGATCGACAGCATGATGGTGGCGATGTGTGCTTCTGGCCCGTGCAGCAGGATAATGGCGATCGGGGTGCAGAGTGCCAGCAACACGCCGGTATATAGCCAGTGGCAGAGCATTTTTGTGAGGATGAAAGGGATCAGTGAGGGCAAGCGTATGGCCCATTGCTCGGCGATGCCTTGCTCCCATTCCTCACGCCAGATATAGGGCAACCAGAGCAGGCTGGCACTGGCTGTGATCACCCACAATGCGGTGAGCGTTTCATGAAGGGAGCGTGTTGGTTGCTCCTGACCGGCAAAGATAGAAACCAGCATCAGGAGAAAGAAAAAGCCAAGCCACTGGGCGAGAAGCATACGTTGACTCCAGAGCAGCCGACACTCATGACACAGCAGGGTAAAGAAGAGGGGGTGGTTAGGGCGTGGCATGGGTCGATGGGTGGGGTTGAAAATCCGCAATATCCAGTGGCAGGCCAATGGGAGCGGGCAAGGGGCCGTGATGTGAGGCCAGCACAATGCCGTGCTGATCGCAGCGCACGGCAAGCAGGCGAAGGAGCATGGCGCATCCGACCTCATCTAAGTGAGCAAAGGGCTCATCTAGCAGCCATATTTCAGTGTTTTCCAGCATGAGGCGGGCAAGTGCGAGCCGTTTTTGGTAGCCTTGGGAAAGCTGGTGCACGGGTCGGTGCAGCATGTCGCCAAGGCCCCAAAAATGCTGCGCGGCGGGCACTTTTTCTTTAGCGTCTTCCAGCTTGGCCCATAGGGCAAAATGGTCGGAAACGGTGCGGTCCATATAGAGCCCGGGGCGATGACCCACATAGCTGATGGCCTGTTTCCAACGGAGGTCTTTCATCGGGTCTACATGCTCACCTTCCCAGTAGATTTCCCCTTGCGGCATGGGCAAGAAGCCTGCGAGCATGCGGAGCAGGGACGTTTTGCCCGACCCGTTTGGCCCGCGCAGAAAGAGCAGTGCGCCCTGGCCCAGCGTCAGGCTTAATGCTGTAAAGAGGGGGTGTTGCGCCCGCTTGCAGCTGAGATATTCGAGGGTAAGCATGGGGCGCAGTATAGCAGCCTGCGCGCTTCTGCCAAGGCGGGGTTTTTAGGGGAGGGTTGCACGTTGGATGATGGATAATAGATGATGGATGGAAGGAGGGTGCGTGGGTACTTCCTTCGGAGCGGGCTTTTAAGCCCACGAGTAGCGACCAAGGGGAGCGCAGCCTTCGCGGCGCTTGAGCGTTATTTAAAAGTAACTGGTCACTGGTTACTAGTCACTGGATCCCGCGGTCGTCCGCTTTCGTATTACGTACTACAGCGCGACAGGGGGCCGCGGGATGACGGGGTGATGAGGTGCGTGGGCACTTCTTCCGGAGCGGGTGTAACCTGCGACTAGGAGCGAAGCGACGCGGCTTCCTCAAGCGCCGGCGGGGTCTTGTCTCGCCGCAGTGCAAAGCACGTAGGCGGATTAAAGGGGGTTAAGGCCCCCTTTTATATAAAAAACACCCCATGCACCCGCGCTCATACACCACCCTCCCCACCAAGGGAGAGGGTGAGGGAGTGAGAACATTCTTTCTTAAAAAACAAGGTATGACCAGGCTTTGACTCTTGCCGGCAATTTGCGTTATACTCGGCATATTATGAAGATGCGCATGCCCCAACCTCTTAAGACACACACCAATGGTGGCTTTACCTTTGTGGAGCTGGTGATTGTGACCGTTATGGTTTCGCTGATTGTGGCGGCGATCATGGCCAGCGGCAACATGATACGCAACGCGCAATTGCAAAGCGTGGTGACGGATATCAATGAGTTTACCCTTGCGATGCGCAATTTTGAGAACCGCTATGGCTTTATGCCAGGGGACTTGCCTGACGCGGAGGATTATTGGGGAGCGGTTACCACGGATAACGGCGATGGAGATGGCATTTTGGACGATGTCGAGATTTTGCAGTTTTGGCAGCAGCTTTCACTGGCGGGGTTTTTAGAAGGCAATTACCTTAATGTGTATGGTGGAGCGGGCACCGATTATGTGGTTGGGGAAAATTGCCCGGAATCCGGGATTGAGTCTGCCGGTTTTCAGCCACGGTATTTTTTGGATTTGCATGACGATGCCACGCACGCCTTTTTGTTTGGAGGGACAGCCGTAAGCATTCTAAATGCCCCTGTGTTGACGCCGACTGAAGCGCATGGGTTGGACCAGAAATACGATGACGGATTTGCCAGTCAGGGGGATATCCGTGCAGGTACGGGGACTGGGTTTGTAGTGGGGGACTGTACGGATGAGTTGGCGACGGACCCGGCGGCGGCCTATGATTTAACGCAAACGGACAATGCGTGCCTGCTTTATTTCCGTTTTCAGTCGGGCCTGGAGCAATAAAGCGGGGATTTTGGTGTTGGCCTTGTGCCAATTACCATTGGCAGCCGATCTTTTTTGTGCCATAGTGCGCGCCCATATGGCACCGTGACAGGTGCCCATGGAACATGGAAGGGAATCATCCACATGAATGTTTTGCTTGTATTGCATCTGATGATTGTGATCTTGTTGGTGATCTTGATCTTGTTGCAGCGCAGCGCCAGCGACGGATTTACCGGTGGTGGCAGTTCCGGTGGGGAGGGGATTTTTTCCTCCCGTGGCAAGGCGAATACGCTTTCGCGTGCGACGGCGATTTTGGCGACGTTGTTCATCGGGAACAGTTTGTTGCTTGCTTATCTTTACGCCGGTGCGGCGGGGCAGAACGATGTGCTCGATCAATTGCAGGTAGATCAAGAAGTGCCTTCGACATTGGATATTCCTTCCCAAGAGCAAGCGCCAACGGTGCCTAGCGTGCCTTTGGCAGAATGAGTACCGCTTCTTCCCATACCAAATTTATTTTTATCACCGGAGGGGTGGTCTCTTCACTGGGGAAGGGCATTGCTTCGGCTAGCCTTGGTGCGTTGCTTCAGGCTAGAGGATACCGCGTGCGGTTGCGCAAGCTGGACCCTTATTTAAACATTGACCCAGGGACGATGAGCCCGATCCAGCATGGTGAGGTGTTTGTAACCGAGGATGGTGCGGAAACCGACCTGGATTTGGGGCATTATGAGCGTTTTACGGCGGTGGCCGCGCGGCAGGGGGACAACGTGACCAGTGGCCGGATTTATGCGGATTTGCTGGCCAAAGAGCGACGCGGGGATTATTTGGGTGGCACGGTGCAGGTGATTCCGCATGTAACCGATTTGATCAAGGCCTTTGTGGTGAACAATACGGAAGAGACGGATTTTGTGCTGTGTGAAATTGGTGGCACGGTCGGGGACATTGAGGCGCTGCCGTTTTTTGAAGCCATCCGTCAGCTGGGCAATGAGTTGGGCCGGGAGCGGGTGCTTTATGTGCATTTGACGCTGGTGCCTTATCTTTCTGCGGCCAAGGAGCTGAAAACCAAGCCGACCCAGCACTCGGTTAAAGAGCTGCAAAGCATTGGGATTGCGCCCAATATTTTGCTGTGCCGGAGTGAGGTGCCGATTCCTCTTTCAGAGCGTCAGAAAATAGCCCTTTTTTGTAACGTACCCGACTCTGCCGTGATTCAGGCGCTGGATACGGATACGATTTACCGTGTGCCGATCAATTACCACGCAGAAGGGCTGGATAATGCGGTGCTACGCGCCTTTGGTGTGGAGGGTGCGGCCAAGCCCGATCTTTCGCAGTGGGAGCGGGTGGCTGAAGCGGTGACGCATCCTAAAAAGGAAGTGAAGGTGGCGATTGTGGGGAAATATACCTCGCTGACCGATGCGTATAAGTCGCTTCTTGAGGCACTGGCCCATGCGGGGATCGCGCATCGCACGCAGGTGACGGTTCAGTGGGTCAACGCGCGGAAGCTGAGTGGTGCGACGGTAGACAACATGCTGCAGGGCGTGGATGCGATTCTGATTCCCGGTGGATTTGGCGAAGGTGGTTCAGAAGGGAAGATTCAAGCAGCCAAGTGGGCCAGAGAGCATCAGATTCCGTTTTTGGGGATCTGTTTTGGGATGCAGATGGCGGTGCTTGAGACCGCGCGTCATGTGGCAGACATCGGGGAGGAGGCGCTTTCCACGGAGTTGGCCACCCTGCCCGAGGGCAAAGAGCCGCTGATTGGGCTCATGACGGAATGGGTGCAGGAGGGCGAAGTGCATACGCGCAGCAATCAGAGCGATTTGGGTGGCACGATGCGGCTTGGTGCTTATCCTTGTCACATTACGCCGGGCACGCGCGCGGAGCAGGTCTACCGCGATCATGAAAAATCGGTACAGAAAGAGGATGCGCTGGTGATTTCAGAGCGCCACCGTCATCGCTATGAGGTGAATGTGCATTATCGCGCGGAGCTGGAAAAAGCGGGCATGGTGATCTCAGGCCTTTCGCCGGACGGTGCGCTGCCCGAGATTGTGGAACGTCCGGACCATCCCTGGTTTGTGGGCGTGCAGTTCCACCCGGAATTCCAGTCTTGTCCGTTTCATCCTCATCCGCTTTTTTCTTCCTTTGTGGAGGCTGCGATTGCTTATGAAAATCACCAAAAATAGTCCAATTTCTGTTGGTTCTTTGTCCTTAGGCAGCACGCTGCCCTTTGTGTTGATTGCCGGGCCTTGTCAGATGGAAAGCCGGGATCACGCGCTGATGATGGCAGAAAACTTAAAGGAGATCACCGACTCGCTTGGCATCGGGCTGATTTATAAGAGTTCGTTCGATAAAGCCAACCGCACGGCACTTGGCAGTGCCCGCGGGATTGGGCTTGCGGGCGCGTTGCCGATTTTTGCGGAAATCAAGGAGCAATTTGGGCTGCCGGTGCTGACCGATGTGCATGAGAGGGAGCAGTGCGCCGAGGTGGCCGAAGTGGTGGATGTGTTGCAGATACCGGCCTTTTTGTGCCGGCAGACGGACTTGCTGGTGGCAGCCGCCAACACCGGCAAGGTGATCAACATCAAGAAGGGCCAGTTTTTAGCACCCTGGGACATGCAGTCGGTGGTGAAGAAGGTGACCGATAGCGGGAATGACCGGATTTTGCTGACCGATCGAGGGACCTCTTTTGGGTATAATACGCTGGTGACCGATTTTCGGAGCCTGCCGATTATGGCGGAGCAGACGGGCTTCCCGGTGGTGTTTGATGCCACCCATTCGGTGCAGCAGCCAGGCGGTCAAGGCACGGCCAGCGGCGGGCAGCGACAATTTGTGGCCACCTTGGCGCGGGCGGCCGTGGCGGTGGGTGTTAGTGCATTGTTCATGGAAACGCATCAAGACCCAGACCACGCGCCAAGCGATGGGCCGTGCATGGTGCCATTGGATCAGATGTCCGCATTGCTTGCCACGCTGCAGCAGCTGGATCAGGTGGTAAAAAGTTAGCAGTTGGGTACGGTTTATTCCAGCATCAGCACGCGACGGTATTCGGCCACGGAGATGACACCTTCACGGATCAGGTCGCGGCCCATATCCTGCATGGTGGCGAACCCTTCTTCCCTTGCGGTGTGACGAATTTCTTCGGCGGAACGACCATCAAAGATCGCCTTACGCACCGCTTCTGTGATGGGTAGTGCTTCGTGGATGGCACGCCTGCCGCTGCTGCCGCTTTGCATGCATGTGTCGCACCCGGTGCCATGGAAGGTTTTTAAGGTTTGACTTTCTTCCTCACTAAAGCCAATGGCCTGGAGCACTTCCGGTGTGACGCTTGTATCCTCGGTTTTGCAATCTGGGCAAATGGACCGTGCCAGGCGCTGTGCGACCACCAGTGTGAGGGCCGAGGTGATGAGGTAGGGTGGCAGGCCCATATTGATCAGGCGGGTAATGGTGGAGGGCGCATCGTTGGTGTGGAGGGTGGAGAGCACCAGATGGCCGGTGAGCGCGGCTTTGACCGCGATGTCGCTGGTTTCTTTGTCGCGGATTTCGCCGACCATGATCACCTCCGGGTCTTGCCGGAGGAAGGAGCGGAGTGCAGCGGCAAAGGTCAGCCCGATATCTTCCTTCACCTGCACCTGGCCGATCCCTTCTACGTCGAGCTCGACCGGGCCTTCGGCGGTCAGGATATTGACCTCGGGTCTGTTGAGCTCTTTGAGCATCGCGTAAAGCAGGGTGGATTTCCCGCTCCCGGTGGGTCCGGTCACCAGCACCATGCCTTGCGGAGAGCGCATGGCGTGTTCCAGCTTGCCAAGATTGGCGTTGCTTAGCCCCAGATTTTTCAGGGTGAAATGGCTGCCTCCCTGATCCAGAATACGCATGACCACCCGCTCTCCATGGGAGGTGGGCAACATGGAGACGCGGATATCCACGGTACGTTCGCTCTGATCGGAAACAATCGCGCCATCTTGGGGCATACGACGCTCGGAGATATCGAGGGAGGCCATGATTTTGAGCCGCGTGATGACCGCAGAATAGTTATAGGTCACAAATTCGGTATATTCGTCCATGTCCTGCAGGACGCCATCTTTGCGGTAGCGCACCCTTGCTTCGGTGCGCCCGGGTTCGATATGGATATCGCTGACGCCAAGCACAATGGCGTTGGTGATGATGCCATCCACGGCTTCAATGACATCGCTGCCTGCTTCAGGGCGCGCTTGTGCGGGATTAGCGGGTGCCGGTGAGGTGGCTGGGGCGTGCGGTTGATTGGTGTTGGCCGGTGCCGGTGCTTCTGCTTGGGTGGGTGCCGCTTTTTTTTGCGCCGAAGCGGTGGCGCTTAAGGCTTGTTCCAGCGCGGAGAGGGTGGTGGCAAAGGTGCGGATGCTGTAGCCGGTGGTACGTTTGAGTGGGGTGATTTGCGTCATGGCTTGTGGGTCTGCCACGGCCACAGAAAGGGTGTTGCCGTTTAATTCAAACGGAATGAGGCGATGGGTGCAGATCCACTCCACGTTGAGCCCTTTGGGAAGAGGGTCGAGTACCGCGGGGGTAGGCTGTTCCTTCAGGCCATAAAACCGTGCCAAAAGCCCTGCGATATCCTGCTCTTTGATCGAGTTTTGTTCGAGCAAATGGTTGATGACACCTTGTGGGTTTTGCTCTTGTTGTGTGGTCGCCTGTTCAAGAACCTTTGCTTCGATTAGCTCGTGGTCTTTTAAGAAATCGGCAAGCGCCATGTCGGTTGCAGGAGAAAGCATTACCATATTGCACCATACACTTTCATGATCCGTTTTCTGCCTTTATAGAATACGTGGGGCAATAAAGATCATGAGTTCGCGGCGATCGTCTTCGTTGGTATCGCGGCGGAATAATTTACCCGCACCCGGCACATCTCCCAGGCCCGGCACTTTATCCCGGCTTTGCGAAAGATTTTCGGTATAGATGCCGCCGATCACCACAATTTCCTTATCTTTGGAGACCAGGCTGGTGCGAATTTCGCTCTTGGTGATGGGTGGGTTGGACTGGGAGGTGTCGACCGTATCTTTGTTGACCTGGATATGCATCAGCAAGTTGCCATCCCCAATGACGGTGGGTGTGACCGCAAGCTTGAGGCCGGCCTCTTTAAACTCGATTTTGGTACCATCTTGCGAGGTGGTTTCGTAGGGCACTTCATCTCCCTGGAAGATGGTGGCTTCGGTGTTATCGAGCGTGAAGATGCGTGGGTTGGAGATGACGCGGCTGAGCCCTTCGGCCTCCATGGCGCTTAGCTCCAGCTTGAGGTCGGCCGCACTGCCGATGCCAGCGAGCAACCCGATGCCGCCAAAGGCATTGTTTAAGGCCAGGTTGGTGAGGCTGGAGCCGGTGTCGCCTGCGACGACTGACCCTGCAGTACCTGCACCAGTACCAACGATTTGGGCGTTAAATTGCTTGCCGCCGATGCGCTTGGTGTCGCTGCCTTGTGCGCCGATGCGGGTGCCAAAGGCGTGCTCGAAATCATCGGTCACTTCCACGATAAAGGCTTCGATGAAGACTTGTGCCGTGCGGGTATCAATTTCTTCGACCAGCTTCTGGATTACTTCCATATCTTCTTTGCGTGCTTTGACAATCAGCAGGTTCTTGCGGGTATCGGTGGTGATTTCGGGCTCTACGTAACGCAGGCCTGTGGTGCCGCCTGATCCAGTACGACGACTGACGCCCAGCACCTCCGTTACCATGGTTTTGACTTCCTCTGGTTCGGTATAAAACAGCTTGAAGATTTCGGTATAAAGCGGCTCGCTGGAGCGTTTGACCATCAGGGAGCGCTGGAGGTTCTCCCGCCTGCGCCTATCAAAATCTTCGAGCGAGAGCAGACGTTCTTGCCCGTGGATGCGGATAATATTGGCGTTGCTATCAACATGTTTGGCCAGCGAAGTCATCTTGAGCATGGCATCAAGCGCGTGCGGCCAATCCACGTTGCTCAGCTCAGCAGTGACCACGCCTTGCGCTTCGGCGGAAACCAGGATGTTGACATCGGTGACTCGCGCCAGCATTTGAGCGAAGGTGCGGATATCCATATGCTCGACTTTAAAGGTGACAGGAAAGCTTTCGGCCAGCGCTTCGCGTGAAAGTTCGGAGACGTTTGTCGGCTCTTCCCGGGTGATTTTGCGGTGTGCCTGCTGACGGAGGACGCCTTCATTGTCTTCCTGCACGACGGGGCCATAGCGCAATTGCTCGGCCGACCGCTTTTTCCCCTGCTCGATCAACAGGTCGCGGTCGATCATGCTTTCCGTACGAAGCGGAGGTGTTTCCTTGATATCGCGTGGGGTGGAACAGCCTGCTACCAGCAACACGCAGCAGAGGAAGGCCCATAATTTAGCGCGTGGCATCTTGTTCCTCCTGCACAGGGTGTTGTATAGCCAGTATTTGCTCCGTGCCGCGATGGTCTATGGTAACCCCTTCTGCTGTGATGGCAGTGATTTTGGCGTGCTCTTTGCCGAGTGTATAACCGACCTCCACGATGTGCACCCTGCCATCGGGTCCTTTCACGGCGGCGATTTGGTGCTTCGGCGTGGTCATCATGCCGATGACAAAAAATTGCTTGAGCGGGGCTGCGGCCAGTGCTTTTTGATGCAGTGGTTCGGTGTGGTCAGACGGTGCAGGGCGTGCGATGGTTTCTTGCAAAAATCCCGGCATAAAGGGATTGCGCGGCGCTTCTTCTGCCATAGCAGGCAAAGGCAGGATGCTTAGGATGATGACAAGCCACCGCATTAGATTGCTCCTTCCAAGATGTGCTGCATGCTATGTTGATATTCCGGGGTAAGCAAGGGGCGATCTAGGGTAAGCTGCACTTCGATCTTTCCGGAAAAGGGCTGGCGTGGGTCTGAGGTGATATGCTCCTTGTGGACGTGGAGCAGGGGGTATTGGGTGACAAGCTGCTGGCGGAACAGCATATATTGGGCATAGGTGCCCTCCAACTTGAGGGCCACACGTTGGATGTGCAGCTCTGGACGTTCTTGTGATGTGATCAAGGTGGCGGCAGGCTTGACCGATGCGAGCGTGATGCCGTTTGTTTCAGCTGTTTGGCTCATGACGTGGTAGAGCGTATCTGGCTTGCCCACGATGGCAAAATCGGCCAGCATGTTTTGATGTGTGGGCCTTGCTTGCTCACGTTTTTGCTTCAAACCATGATGTTGCGCTTTGAGGGTGACCATTTCCTGTTGCATGGTTTCGCGTTTTTCTAACGTTTCCTGATGCTTAGCAATGGTTTGTGCACGGGGGGATAACGTCCATTGCCAGATGCCAAGGGATGCCAGCAGCAGGAACAACCCGGCAAGGAGCACGGGCAGGTAAAAAGCAAATGGTATGGTATGCGTTCCTGGACGCGACTGGGGTGTTGTCGCCTCCTTTGCTGCTGGCAATCGGGTCAAACGGGAGCGAATGAGTTGGACGAGGTCGCCCAAATCCATATCAAGCGAGATGGCCATGTTCTTCTCCTGTTTGTGTTTGGTCATGATGCGTGATGGAAGCCTGGACATCGGAGAGGACCAGCTCACATTCGATCAGAAATTGTCGTACCGTACGGTCGCGTAGCGGGCTGCTTTCTGCCACGCGCGCGGCTTCTATGGTTTTTAAGCGCACGGAGGCAAATTCCGGCAGGCTGTGCAAGAGCTGCACAAATTGGAGGATGGCTTGTTCGCCATAGGCCTGACCTGAAAGGGTGAGGGTGTGTTGGTTGTCATAGGTGGTGGTTTGCAGCCACAGCCCTTCAGGGATATGCGTGCCGATGGCTTGGTAGGCGGATAAAAGCGGCGCCCCTGTGGCTTGCATATTCTGATGCATGCCGGCTAGATGTTGCTCTTCTTTCCATTGCTTGTAGGTGGCGGCCACTTCGGCTTTTAACGCGGCAAATTGTGGCTCGATCTGCGCGGTTTGCTGGAGGGTGGGTTGTAGGGTGCTAAACGCTGCTTGCTGTTGTAGCAAAACGGTCAGCACCCCTCCTATGCCAAGCAGAGCAAGCAATGCTACCGCACTTGCCGTGCGGGCACGCTTGACCAACGCGTGGACATAGGACCCTCCTTGTGGCCACAACGTGACCACGCCCTCTTGGTTGGGTTCACCAGCCTTTAGGGTATTGCGTAACGACCATACCGGCATGCGTGTGTATAAGGCTTCCACCGCGTGGGTTAAGGGAAGCAACGTCAACGCGTAGCATGGTAGTAAAGCTTGCAGTTTGCGTACAATCTCGCGGCGGCCTCGGCATTCTAAACAAAGATATAGAGGCGATTTGGTGCCATCTTCTTCCAAGGTACCACGGGCCTGTTTCACTTCATGGGCAATCCGACGCAGCACGTCGTGGTTTTCAAGCGCATGAGCGAGGTTGCCGGTTTCCTCGTCGGAGAGGTAAATATCGTGCGAGAGGCCACCCTCTGCCGTGTGGAGCATGAGCCCATCGGCACTGGCATGCAATATCCAGGCACGATCCTGTTCTGCCTGGGGCACAAGGTGTTGTAAGGCCTGCCCGGTTGGCACGAGATCGGTGATCACCAGTCCTGCCTCTTGCGTGAGAGCTGCCATATCCTCCACCTCTTTTTCCAGCAGCGCGGTAACACGTACCTGCATGTCTTCCTCAGTCCTCTGGAGCACCTCATACGCGATACGGTAGGAGGCAATCGGTTCGGGCAGCACCACGATATTCTGCCATATGGCGCCAAGCGATGCGGCTTGTTTCAGGCTTGCATCATCCATCGAAGGCAGCGTGACGGTTTGGGTGATCAGATGCGACTGCGGCACCAGCCACGCAAGGTGCTTTGCTTTGCCGCCATAGGTTTGGCAGGCTTTTTTCAACGTACGTGCGAGCAAGGAAGGCGTGGCCAGTTCCTCGGGCGAGAGCAGGTGGGTATAGGTGTGGCTGTGTCCTTCTGCTGCGTAAGAAAGCAACAGGCGGTCGGGCAGCAATTCCACGCCGAGCACGACTTCATCCCTGGCAGTAGCGTGCAGCAGCGCCTTGCGCAGCGAGTGTTTGAGCGCTTGAAGGGACCCACGGCGACCCACGGCTTGCGGCGCAGCATTTAAGGGCGCATGTGCGGGGCGTGAAGCCGAGGAGGACGCAAGCCAGTTTCTGCCTGCAGCCAGTGTTTCTGCTAGCAAAGAAGAAAGATCACGACGATGCACTAAACGCCCCATAAAGGTTTGCTCCATACCATTTACCTTCTTTTACCCTAA
Source organism: Rickettsiales bacterium (assembly GCA_028282625.1). Lineage (GTDB taxonomy): Bacteria > Pseudomonadota > Alphaproteobacteria > Rickettsiales > UBA8987 > JANQHP01. Next base: position 20,354 of record JANQHP010000021.1, read on the forward strand.
TGCACCCATTTCTGCGTGTAAAGCATTAAATGTTTGAAATAAAAGGTGTTTTTAAAGTAATTTGTCTAAAATTTTAGACAAATGTGGAAGGAATTGGGGTAGTAAGTTGTAAGTTTCAAGTTTCAAGTTTCAGGTTGCGTGTGCCTCTCTTCCACTGTCATTCCCGCGCAGACTGGATACCGCGGTTAAACCGCGGTATGACGGGGAGAAGGAGGTTGCATGGGCACCTCAACCGGAGTGTAGCACACACGACTAGGAGCAACGCGACGCCGCCTGTCCTCCGTAGCTCGCTTGCGAGCGTAGGGGGAAGCACATGCGAGGGCGGGGTCGCAGGGGTTAAGACCCCTGCTTATAAAGAAGCAGCACTGGATCCTGCGGTCAGTACCGCAGGATGATGAAACACTTGAAACTTGCAACATGAAACTTGAAACGTAGAACCCACTCTACTCTCAACTCTAACTACTAACAACTACTTAATAAACCTTGACAGAGAGAGAGAGAGCAATTGGTTAGGATTAAGGCGTTTATGGTTACTTGTTTGGTGTGAGGTAAGAAACACTTTGCGCCAATTCACACGATCTTAGGTGGTAGGTCCTGGCCTATCCACTGACTATGCACTCGGGCAACATTTCACCTCGGATATTCCTTAAAAGGAGGAGATGATGGACGAACAAATCACTGTCACAAAAGCTGCTGGCGTGATCAAAGCAGCCGGTGGAGACTTTCTTGTCAACACAAAACTGAGAACAGTTTTTTTTCGGTTTGAGAAACCTGGCTCTGAGGAAGCCTCTGAGGAAGCCTCTGATCAAGACCCCTTTGATCAGGACGTCTCTGAGGCTGAGAAACTATTGTCCCACGTGGCACTTGCGCTTTGCCATCGTAATCGCGAGATGGTTTGCGATCTGCTACAGAAGTTGGCACCTCTGGTTCAGCCTTACGCGACCGAGGATGGCGAATCAATCGTTGCTACGGCCATGCTATTGCGCGAATTCCAAATGTGGATGATGGAAAACGGTCACTTGCCCTCGGAGTGATCTTTTTCAAGAGACGCCCCCTTCATCGATTCGATGTGAGGGGGCTTTTCTTTTTCTAAGCTGTTAAATTTTTGAATAAAATACGCTTACGTCGCTTCGGCACGGGCGGTAGCGCCGGTGCCTGCTGCCAGGGGAGCGCGCCTTACAAGCAAAATGGATAGATGGTTCCTGATGCCACCAAGCAGCAACACCAAGAACCATCTAACACTATGGGATAAGGTAAAGTATTAGGATATAAACGCTCCTTGCTGATTAAAAGCTGTTTGTTGTTCTTCCATGTGCAAAGTTGCCACACTCAACATATCTAAAGAACCATCAATTTTTATCTTTGGGTTACCGGCGACCTCAAAGTGCCCCTTGTCTCCTTCAAGCCTCATGGTGATCACTTGAGCTTTTATATTGTTGGTGGGTAATTTACCGATATCGAATGGTTCCTTCATATTCACCATATCCACTATAATGGTGGCACTCACACATTTGGGCCGTTCCATCGCAGCATCTAACATATTAGGTTCCTTAACGGCCTCATCTTGTATCAGCAGGATATGATGGGGTGTTTTGCCGTTCACCTCATCAAACTTTTTGATCTGTTTGATTGTTATGCCATCAAAATCTCCCAGCAGCTCTTCTAGCTCTCTTAGTTCTGATTGGCTCATCTTTCCAACCACATATAAGGTGGGTTCTTGGCCTGCTTGATGTTCTGTTGCGCTATTCATCTTCTCCTCCTTTGTTCTACGGCTTGCTTGATGTGCCTTACACGGCCAGGCCGGCATGGGTTGTTTGCTTGGCCATCACCCGCTGCTGCCATGCGCTGGGGCTGGCAGAAGCCGCGCTCATCGTGACCTCACGCTCGGCTTCTTTGCGGCGCTTTTCTTTTAAGGTTGCGATTCGCTCCTGCAGCGTGGGCCCTTTGGGCTTTGGCGGCGGTGGCGGCGGTGGTGCCTTTGGCACAACCCAGCGGATCAGCGTCATGCCCTCATAAGGTTCTACTTGTGATGTTGCCATTCCCATAGCGTGTTCTCCTTGTTTGTTAGAC
>JANQHP010000029.1 GCA_028282625.1 Rickettsiales bacterium
GAGCGTCCCCTCTTGCTCTTCTTCCAGCCCCGCCGTATCCAGCACGCGGCAGGGGGCCGCCCCCATCTCCATCACGCCTTCCCTGCGGTCGCGCGTTAAGCCCGGCTCTGGGCTCACCAGCGCTTTTCTCTGGCCTGTCAGGCGATTAAAAAGGGTCGATTTCCCCACATTGGGCCGCCCCACCAGTGCGATCGTCAACGAAGCAGGCATCACAAATCACCCCCAGCAGCAACCACATGGCGCAGCAGGGCTACTCGTCCTTCGCCGCGTCCAAAGGCAAGGCCTGGAACAGCGTTTGCCCCTCGCGCGAGACCAGCAGAAGCAGCGTCTTTCGGTCCTTCTTGCGCGCGGATTCCACCTCTTCCTCCAGCGTATCCACATCGGCCAGCGGCGTATGATTGGCCGCCACCAGCACATCGCCTGCGCGCAATCCGCGCCGGTAGGCTTCCGACGTGCGCTCCACCCGCACAATCACCAAGCCTTCCACCTCTTCCCCCAATTTCCACTGCTTGCGCGCCTGCGCGTCCACCGAAGCCACCACCATGCCGAGCACCGTACGCTCTTCTTGTTCGGCATCATTGCGGCCCATTTCTTGCTCCGCTTCTTCCTCTTCCAGGCGACCCACCGTCACCTCCAGCATCCGCTTTCTACCATTGCTACGTAGCAACTCAATCGCCACCTCCCCCCCAATCGGGGTTTCTGCTACAATACGCGGTAAATCGCGCATGCGACGCACGCTTTTCCCGTCAAACTGGCGGATGATATCGCCTACCTCAATCCCGGCCTCTTGCGCCGGTGAATCCGCAATCACTTCCACCACCAGGGCACCATCTTCGGCGTCCGGACCGGAAAGCCCAAGGCTAAGCGCAATATCTTCGGTCACTTCCTGAATGCGTACCCCAAGCCAGCCGCGTTCCACCATGCCCTTTTCTTTAAGCTGCACGATCACCGACTTGGCCATCGCCGAAGGCACGGCAAAACCAATGCCGATATTGCCGACCCCGGCCGGCGAGTAAATGGCGGTGTTAATCCCTATCACCTCGCCCTCCAAATTAAACAAAGGTCCGCCCGAATTCCCCCGATTAATCGCGGCATCGGTCTGGATAAAATCATCGAAAGGCCCCGCATTAATATCGCGCGCACGCGCCGAAACAATCCCCGTTGTCACAGTACCGCCCAGCCCAAACGGATTGCCGATCACCACCACCCAATCGCCTACGCGCACCACGTCCGAGTCACCAAAAGGCACAAAGGGAAGCGGCGTGTCGCTTTCAATCTTGAGCAGCGCCAGATCCGTTTTCTTGTCCGTACCGATAATGGTCGCGTCATAGCGGGTATCATCATCCAGCGTCACCGTGATCTCTTCTGCACCATCAATCACATGGTTGTTGGTGACCACATGCCCTTCGGCGTCAATGATAAAACCTGAACCCAGCGACTGTAGCTCCTGGTCTGGCAGCATCTCAGGCTGCAAAAAATGTTTGAACAAATCGCCAAAATGCTCAAAAGGATGCCCTTCAGGCAATTCTTCAAAGGGCAGGATCGACTCCAGATTGTTTTTCTGGGCAATCTTCTTCTTGGTCGAAATATTGACCACCGCCGGGTTTAAATCTTCCACAAGGTCGGCAAAACTCGCCGGAGGTGTTTGGATCACGGCAAACGCTGCCGGCGTGAGCAAGCCCACGCAGGCCACCACCATCAGGCCGAACGCCACAGGGGAACGGGGGGAAGAAAACGCGCAGAACAAAAAACGAAGCATCATGGTACCAACTCAAACCGGTGTGTGACTTTCAAGGACCCTCTACTATGAGCGAAAAACAAAATCTTTTCAAGCCACCAAAGCACCTCTTTTAATCCCCTCTCCCCCGCCTGTCCTCCGAAGCCTTGGCGTAGGAGGAGGGGAGAGAGTTAGGGCCTGTCTCGCCGTAGTACGCAGTACGCAGGCGGATGAGGGGGTGTTCTTTATAAGCAGGGGTCTTAACCCCTGCAACCCCGCCGGCGCATAAGCGCCGCGTCGCTTCGCTCCTAGTCGCATGCTATGAAAGCATGCTCCGAAGGAGGTACCCATGCCACCGCCTCAGCCCGTCACTCCTCCAACATCGCCTGCCAGTCCGCTTCTTCCAACACCTTTACTCCCAGCGCTTCGGCCTTGCGTCGCTTCGAGCCCGCCGCCTCGCCGGCAATCACATAGTCCGTGGCTTTGGAAACCGAGCCCGCCACCTTCGCGCCCAGCGTTTCTGCCCGGGCTTTGGCCTCAGCCCGGCTCATGCCCGAAAGCGTCCCGGTAAAGACAAGCGTCTTGCCGGCCAGCGCGCCCGTAGCCGTCTCTTTTTGCGCCGGCAGCACCTGCATATGCGCCAGCAACCGGTCCAACATCGCAAGGTTCTGCGTGTCGGCAAAAAAACGCAGCAGCGAGGAAACCATCGCGTCTCCCACGCCATCAATCCCACAAAGATAGGCATAGGCTTCCCCTTCGGTATCGCCCGCCGCCTCTTGCATCGCCGCCACAAACGCCTCCATCGTCTGGTAATGCTGCGCAAGTAGCTGCGCGTTATGCTGCCCCACATGACGAATGCCAAGCGCAAAAAGCAACCGCGCAAAGGGCACCTCCGACCTTGCCCCAATCGCCGCAAAAAGCTTGGCAGCAGACTGCTCCCCCCACCCTTCCCACTGTGCCAGCGGGGTAGGAGATTCCGCGCTTCGGGCGGCAAGCGCAAACAGATCGGCCGGCTCCTTTAACCAGCCTTTTTCGTAAAAAAGCTCCACCTGCCGGGCGCCAAGCCCTTCCACGTCCACGCCCGCACGCGACACAAAATGCTTCAAACGCTCGACCGTCTGCGCCGGGCAACGTATTCCACCGGTACAGCGCAGCACCACCTCCCCTTCTTCATGCACCGCCACGCTGCCACACGCAGGGCAGTGGGTCGGGAAGGCAAACGGCACGCTGTCTGCCGGGCGCACGCTTTTGTCCACTTCCAGCACCTGTGGGATCACATCGCCCGCACGCTGGATGGTCACCTGATCCCCTTCGCGGATATCTTTACGCAGAATTTCATCGCGGTTGTGCAGGCTCGCCCGCGAGACCACCACCCCGCCCACGGTCACAGGCTTCAGCCGCGCCACGGGCGTGAGCGCACCGGTACGCCCCACCTGAATATCAATCGCCTCAATCAGGGTTTTCGCACGCTCCGCAGGAAATTTATGCGCCACCGCCCAGCGCGGCGCACGGCTCACAAACCCCAGTCGCTCCTGCAAATCCAACCGATTCACTTTATATACCGCGCCGTCTATGTCGTAATCCAGATGCGGGCGCCGCGCAAAAAGTGCACTGTGCCACGCCACAAGCGCCTCCACCTCTTCGATACATTGATGCAGCGGGTTGGTCGCAAGGCCGAGCGCCTCAAAGCTTGCCAGCGCCTCAGCCTGGGTTGCCCCAAGCGGCGCGCTGACCTCCCCCCAGCCATAGGCAAAATAATGCAGCGGGCGCGAAGCCGTGACCTGCGGATCCAGTTGACGCAAGCTGCCCGCTGCGGCATTACGCGGGTTGGCAAAAAGCTTCAAACCCTGCGCTTCCTGCGCCGCGTTTAGTGCCGTAAAATCCTGATGCCGCATATAAACCTCGCCGCGCACCTCCACGATGTCCGGCGCTTTGCCTTGCAACCGATCGGGCAGAAAGCTTCTGGCATTTTCCGTTACATTTTCGCCCACCGCGCCATCGCCGGGCGTGGCCACCTGGGTCAGGTGGCCCTTTTCATAGCGCGCAGAAAAAGAGAGGCCATCAATCTTGGGCTCGGCGAGCCACGTGATCGGTGCGTCCGGCGCAAGCGACAAAAAGCGACGGATACGCGTCTCATGCTCCATCACATCTTCGGTGGAAAACGCGTTGCCAAGCGAGAGCATCGGCACCCGATGCGTCACCTTCAAAAAGCCTGCCGCAGGGGCTGCCCCCACCTCGGTCAGCGGCCCCTCTTGGGGCACCGCCTCCGGAAAGGCAGCCGCCATCGCCTCGTAGCGCTGGCGCAGCGCGTCATATGCCGCGTCACTGATGCTGGGCGCGTCTTCCTGGTAATACCGCACATCATGCGCGGCCATCTCCTTGGCAAGGTCTGCCAGCAGATCGGCGGCCTCTTCGGTGGTCTGCGGATCCATCTGTGGCAGGTTTAAGCGCACGGCTCCTCCAGCAATTTCCCTGCCGACTGGCGCGCCTCTTCGCTGATGGTGGCCCCCGCCAGCATGCGCGCAATTTCTTCTTTGCGATCTTCCCCGCCCAGCACCTCCACCTGGGTGAACATTTCGCCGGCAATCAGGTTTTTTTCCACCTTCAAATGATGGGTGCCATAGCCTGCCACTTGCGGCTGATGGGTCACACACAACACCTGACGCGCTTGGCTCAAATGTTGCAAGCGCTGCCCCACCGCATCGGCCACCGCGCCGCCAATGCCGGTATCAATCTCATCAAACACAAGCGTGGGCACATCCTGCACATCGCTTAGCACCGTCAAAAGTGCTAACATCACCCGCGCCATTTCCCCGCCCGAGGCAATCGCATGCAAGGGCTTTGGCGGCGTACCGGGCGCGGTACAAAGCAGAAATTGCACCTGATCCGTCCCATGGGGCCCCCATCCCTCTTCTTCCAGGGGCGTGATCTGCACCGTGAAGCTTGCCTGCTGCATCTTTAAGGGCGTAAGCTCCTTTTTAAGCGCCTCTTCCAATGTGGCCGCCGCCTTGGACCGCTTCTGATGCAGCGCTTGGCTTGCCTGCACGTACGCCTCCCGCTCCGCTTGAAGCCGCGCCTCCAGCTCAGCAATCCGTGCCTTACCGCCCTGCGTCACCTTCAACCGGCTGCTAAGCTCTTCCATTTTCTCAGGTAACTCGGCCACCTGGCACCGGTATTTCCGCGCGGCTTCCTGCAAGGCGAACAAGCGGTCTTCGGTCTGTTCCAGGCTGGCACTGTCGCCCGGCAACCCTTGGGCGGCCTGCTCCAGACCCGTGATCGCTTCGGCCACCTCAATGCTCGCACGGTCCAACGCCTCCACCACCGGCTGCAACCGCGCGGGATAAAGCGAAAGCGCCTTGTGCAGGCGTCGCTCCGCCTCGGCCAGCTGTTCCTGCACGCCCGGAGAGCCCTGCAAGGCACGGTCCACCAGGGTAATCGCCTCATGAATCGTGCTGCGCTGCTTGAGCAAGGCGCGCTGCTCCACCAGCAGGGATTCTTCCTTTTCTTTGGGTGCGAGCAACTCCAGCTCGGCCACCGCATGTTGCAAATAGTCCTGCTCCCGCTCGGCCTGCTCCATTTCCTTGCGCGACACCTCCAGCGCCCGCACCGTTTTCTGCCAGGCCTCCCAGCAGGCACGCACCTCTCCTACCTCCTGCACCGCACCGGCATAAGCATCCACCCACAAGCGGGGCGTGGCCCCCTGCTGCAAGGCGTGATGCCCATGTTGGGAATGGATCTGCACCAAGTGCTGACCCAAATCCTGCAGCACACGCAGGCTGACCGGCACATCGTTAATATAGGCCCGGCTTTTCCCCTCTTTGGTGATCGTGCGCCGCAACGTCAGGGAAGGCTCCTCCGGCAGATCCTGCGCCTTCAACCAGGAAGCCACGCCTGGCGACACCGGCTCAAACACAGCGCCAATCAGGCTTTTTTCCGCCCCATGGCGCACCATATCCTTGGCCGCCTTGCCCCCGGTGATCACATGCAGCGCGTCCAGCAGGATCGACTTGCCCGCACCGGTCTCACCGGTACACACCACCAAACCCGGCGTCAGCGTGATATGCGCCCGGTCCACCAGCACAAAATGCTCCAACGTCAGCGTGCGTAACATCAACGCCTCCTTGTTGTGGCTAGAGCTCTTTTAAAATACGATTAAACCAG
>JANQHP010000030.1 GCA_028282625.1 Rickettsiales bacterium
CGCACAGCAAGCTGTGCTCCGGGCCATGCTCCGGGGAAGTACCCATGCCACCCCCTGTGCCCCGCAATTTCATTGCAGCATAACGTGCAATAGGCCTAATTCATGCCTGTTTTTCACTGGAGCGGCATTCAGCACGGCAAGCCAGCCGAGGGCACCGAAGAAGCCGAGACTTTAGAGCAGGCGACCAGCGCCTTGCAAGCCCAGGGCGTCATCTTAACCTCACTGGAAGAAGCCGGCGCTACCCCAAAAAAGCGTGATTACAACCCGCGGCAAATCAAGCTGCGCGACCTCATGATCTTCACCAAGAAGTTCAGCACCATGGTCGAAGCTGGCCTACCGATGCTCAAAACCCTCTCCATGCTGGAGGACCAAAGCGACAATCCACATCTCAAAAAAGTGCTGACCGCCATCCGCAGCCAGGTGGAGGCGGGTGCCACCCTTTCCGAGGCCTTTGCGCGCCACCCCAAAGTGTTTGATACGCTTTATATCAACCTGCTGCAGGCGGGCGAGGCAAGCGGGAAGCTGCCGCTCTTTTTAAAGCGTCTGGTGGTGCAGCTTGAAAAGATGGATCATCTGCGCCGCAAGGTGAAGGGCGCCATGACCTATCCCGTCATTTTGCTGGTGGTTGCCTTCGTGGTGATCCTGATCATGATGATCAAGGTGGTGCCGGTGTTCCAGAACATGTTTGGCACGATGGGCCACGCGCTACCTGGCCCGACTGCGCTCATTATCTCGGTCAGTGAGTTTATCCGCGAGCCGGCGCGCGGTGGCGTGGTGGGCCTGGTACTGATTGGTCTGTTTGTTGCGGTCAAAATCCTGCTCAAAACCCATGCGGGTTTTCGCTGGAAGTTTCACGGCGCGCTGCTGAAGCTCCCGCTGCTCGGCGATATCCTGCAAACCGCGACCTTGGCTCGCATTGCGATGATCCAGGGCAATCTTTTTTCCGCCGGGGTGCCCGTCTTGCAAACGCTCGACATCATCGCCTCCACCATGCAGAACGACCATTACCGCGCGGCGATGGAGCAGGTCAGAAGCGGCGTGGAGGCCGGGCAAAATCTTTCGGCACTCTATGGCGCAAGCCCGCTTTTTCCGCCGACCTTCACCCAGATGCTGGAGGTGGGCGAGGAAACCGGCAACATGGAGGCCATGCTGGAGGCGGTGGCGCGTTATTACGAAGAGAGTTTTGACATGAAAGTGGATCAGTTTACCGAGCTGTTAGAGCCGCTGATGATCGTCTTTATGGGGCTGACCATTGGCTTTATCATCGTGGCGATGTATATGCCGATCTTCCAAGTCGGCCAGATGGTTGGCGGCGCGTAAGGGCGCATTTTAAATATAAAAAGTGGGCAAGACCACAGGGCCGTGGGCCGTGCATGTTCCTCAAAGACCCGTATGTACAGGTGGGCACCATATACCAAAGCCACGGCTAAGGCAGGGACAGCTCCCGAGGAAAGCGCATTGGCTCTGGGAATCAAGAAGCCTCACATACCGTGCAGCACCTTGCCCAGAAGCTATATTACGCGTTTTTGATGCGCTCTGCAATCCCTTCCACATATTGCGCGATCGCTTCGACCGCCTCGGTCACCGCCTGATTGGTCCGCGCCTCCATTTCTTCCTCGCTCAGCCCACCATTGCCCTGAGCTTCTGGCGCCATTGCTTCTACGTCCGTCAGCTTCTTCTCTGCGTCTTCCAGCTCATCCTGAACCATCAACGCGGTCATCGCGAGCAGCAACGACTCCTTGCCGCTTGGCACCTGTTCTTCTAGCAACGTAAAACGCCGATTAATCGCTTCGGCTAAATGCAGCACGTGCGACTCTTGCCCCGCATCGCAGCCAATCTCAAACTGGCGATTCCCAATACGCACATCAACCACAGGCATCGCTTACCCCTTTTGCTCCACCAACATCGCTTGCAGCTCCAAAATCACCGCATCCACCTGCTCTTGCACCTGTTGATGCGCCTGACGGATTTCCTGGGAACGGCTATGCCACTTGCCCGCATCGCTTTGCATGGTCTGATTTTCTTCTCGCAGGTGCTGGTTCTGCTTTTTCGTTTCTTCTAACGCCTGCTTGAGCGAGGCAACCTCACCTTCCAGCTTGGCCTTTTCACCGCTATCTGCCTGTTGTTGCATCGCCTTTTTTTGCGCCTGCAAGGCTGCTACGCGCGTATCAACATGCCCTTCCAGGCTTTCGAGCGCGTGCTTTAAACGCAGTTTGGCTTCTTCCAGTGTTGGCATCAACCGCTATACCCCTTGCAGCATAAAGGCCCGCAACACAGCGTGCGCCTTAAAAACCCGCCCTAGCGCCGTTCGCCAAAGAAGCGCAGCAACATGATGAACAAATTGATGAAGGTAATATAAAGCGTCAGCGCCCCCATGATGGCGGCTTTAGCCGGCACAGATTGCCCAAGCTGCATATAGAGATTCTTCAGCGCTTGCGTTTCATAGGCCACAAGCCCGGTAAAAATCAGCACACCCAGTGCCGAAACCACAAAATGCAGCCCCGAACTTTGCAGGAACATATTCACAATGCTGGCAATAATCAGGCCCCACACACCCATAATCAGGAAGCTACCGATACCGGTCAAGTCCCGCTTGGTGGTATAGCCATAAAGGCTCATGCTACCAAACACCCCAGCGGTAATGAAGAACACGCGCGCAATGCTCGCACCGGTATACATCAGGAAAATACTCGCAAGCGAAAGTCCCATCACCCCGGCAAACGCCCAAAAAGCCAGCTGGGTCTGCTGTTCGGTCAGGCGATGTAAGCCAAAATTCAGCACCAGCACAAAAATCAGCGGAGAAAACATGGCCACGTAGCCAAGCCCTTTCACTCCCACAATATATCCGTCCTGCAGGTGATACATCAGGCCCATAATCGCCGGAGAAGTGGCACTCGCGTAAGCCACCAAGCCAGTCAGCACCAATGCCATTGCCATGTAATTATAAATTTTGAGCATATACTGGCGAAGGCCCTCATCATACGCCGAAACACCGGAAGATTGTGCCGTGTGAAGTGGACCTTTGGTATAATCTGTCATGATCTCTCCTTTAAAAAATCGTTTGCTATTGCAACCAGATAGAGCCTGCCCCAATGCAGGGCATCAACTGTTTCTGTGTAGGTATAATATATAGGAACCCCCGGAGCAAAATCAAGCAAATCCGGTACGGGTTTCAGGAACCAGAAAAGTGCGTGGGCACTTCTTCTTACACCGTCATCCCGCGACTCTTGTCTTAACCTTAGTGCAAAGCACGAAGGTGGATGAGGGGGTGTTTTTTTCATAACGTTCAAGCGCCACTGGGGCTGCGCTCCTACTTGGTCGCTACTCGCACGCTGAACGCGTGCTCTAAAAAGAGGTGCCCATGCATCCGCTCCTTATATCCCCTCTCCCCACCGGGGGAGAGGGTTAGGGTGAGGGGGTTACTTAAAAAAAGAGGGCAGCAACATACGTCACTGCCCTTCACAGGTCACGGATCGGCTTACACCTCCTCCCGCAGGAGGTAGTCCTTTTGCAGGAGCCAGGCCTTCCATGCGTTTGGGGAGACTCTTTCTGCCCCTGCGGGCAGGGGTTCTCCCAGACTTGATCTATTCCACTCCCGCTGCGGTCGCAGGAGGAACAGCTCCACAAGCAGGAGTTTTGCCTCTTGCTTGTGCTCTTCTGGCAAGGCTGAAAGGCGTCCATTTGCGGAATCATCTGCAAGAAAAGCTTCCGCCGTTTGCATGAGGCAGTTGCCCCACTCCTGAACCTTGTCCTCGTCGATGCCAGAAAGGCCATGCTTGACTCGTTGAAAAAACGCACCGCAAACAAACAGCCCTGGGTAGCCCGCCTCATCGTGCACGATGAGGTTGGTCAACCGGAGCGCAACGCTCAGTCGGTAAGGCTCCTCAGTCGCCAGCAGCCAGGACGCCATGAGGGCGCGCACCTGGTTTTCGGTGCCTTCCTTGAAGACGAGCTTTTGCTGGTATTCTGCCAGCAGAAATGCCACGGCACCAAGAATATTTTCACGTGCTTCCCTCGCCTTTTTAGCCAGGATATCTTGATCACTCACCATACACCTCCTGTGCGATGGTCTTTTTCCGTGGATGTTGGTTGCACAGGGGGTGACCCCACGCGACGTGAATGCTTTTCCTCACATGAAGAAGTAAGCAACATGGCCTACCTCCCAAAGGGAAAATGAATACATGATGGGATGATTGTAACAAATCTTGAAGCAATTCGCAACAAATAAACTATTTTATAAGAAGTAGGACAACAGGACATCACCAGCCCAAACACGCAAACAAAAAACTTAACGCACCGCCTCTTCCAAAAGCCGCACTACCTCCTGGTGCCCTTTACCGCGCGCCATATCTATGGCGTGGGAAGGTTCCCCACTCGCCACCTCCGGGCGCAGAGGGTTACCGCCATAAGCAAGCAACAGCTTTACCAGTGCCGCATTGCCCGCATCCGCCGCGTAATGCAAGGCGGACCATCCTGCACTGCCCGCACGGTAGACACCACCCTCTTGATTGGTAGGGATATGGTTTGGGTCCGCGCCCGCTTTGAGCAGATGCTCTACCACCGCACGTTTTTGCATGGCCACCGCATCGATCAAGGGCGTGCGCCCCCATCTATTCACCGTATCCAAAGAAGCGGATGCGGCCAAAAGAGCGGCCACCACCGCTTCAGATGCCTTTCCACGTGAAGCGGCCGCCATCGCCAGAGGCGTATACCCATCTACATTCTGCGCTTCAATATCCAGCGGATGTTGCATCATCTGCATGAAGATATTCGGGTTGCGCTGCGCTTGAGCCGCATAATGCAGCACCGTGTTTCCCTTTGCATCGACCGCCTGCACATCCGCACCAAACTGGATAAGAAGCGCGGCATATCCCTCTTTGCCTTTTTTCACCGCCAGGTGCAAAGCATGTCTGCCTTTTTTGTCGGCTATATTAGGATCCGCGCCAGCTTCCAACAACCGCATCACCCCCTTAAGCAGCTTGCCCCGTTCTGCATTGAGCGTAGGCCAAGAGGTACCATGATGCAGCACGGTCTGGCTTTTGGTGTCTTGCGCGTTCACATCCACACCTTGCTTTAAAAGGATCTGCAAAAAGGCAGAAACATCCTTATGCAACGCCATATAAAGCAAGGTTTGCCCTTTGTCCGTACGCGCATGGATATCCGCACCCGAAGCAACCAATTTCATCAATGTTTTATGGGAGAGTTTGGATTGCAGTGCCAGATGTAGCGCCGTCAATCCTTTGATGGCCTTATTCGGATCTGCGCCACGGTCCAGCAGCCAGGCCACTGTCTGCTCGCTCCCCAGCATCGCGGCGGTGGGCAGCAATGGGTAGCCATCCGCGACGACGGTATTGATATCCTTGCCCTCAAGCAACCGCTCCATCGTCGCATGATCGTCATGTTTTATGGCGCGGAAAAGCTCCCCTTCTTCCGATGCAGCTACCACAACCGGAATCAGCAACAGCATCCATACCATACAAAGAAGCATGTGTCTCATAGTCACCCTTTTACCAAACATCCATAGAGACCATGAAGCTTAGACGAGCCATTTCGAACTGTCCAGCTTCGCAAGCCACCTATACGCTCGACTTGTTCTACAAAGCCCGAAGGACGTAGGGTGGTGGAGCAGGCTTTACCAAAAACAAACTTCTCCTTGGATGACCACAACGAGATAAAAAAGATAAGTTTCACTTATCTAGGTTTAACAAGAAACTCCACCTCAGATGCACCTGTTGAGAAAACAATACACCCTGGAACACTTCCTGTATCTTCTGCATGCCAACCAGTAAGTATTAAAATTTTGTCAAAGCAGTTTATCCCTTGCAGTATACTAAGATTATTCCGACAAATAGGTTCAATTACCGTTCTATCCAAACCCACACATGGAGTTTCGTCATCAATGAGCAGCCAGTTCTGATCAAATTTTTCAAATTCTTTCTTACCAAAAGTCTCTGCTTTATTGACAATGGCTTTTATTACAAACCTAAACCACTCCACTTCCACTTGGCTGTCTACTTTTCCTGCACCTGTTAATGAAGTGCATTTAGGAAGTTCTTGCATATCTCGAAAGGTAAGTTGTGAATCATAGCCGAAATGACCTGGCTCAATATAATCTGGTTTTTCTGTATCGGAGAGCTTATCAATAACGCCGTGCTGATATTGTTTTAATTCTGGGGAGGTTGCTTGTGTTACTTCTAAACCAATATTTTGGTCATCACATTCAAGCAAGAAATCTGGGCGCTCTCTATGCCGAATCAAAGGTGATTGAGGTAAATATCTGGTTTCTTTTAAGTTTAAAAGCAACCTGGTTAGGAATTTCTGCTCCGTGATTTTAGTATCTGTTGCCATAATCTTTATCCTTTCTAAATTTCAAATCCAATACACCTCATCATGAAGTGTATAAACAGTTCACGTTCTCTGCTGTTTGAAATCTGTCAGGTAAGATCTGCTTTTTAAATCCAGCGACGGCGCTCCTCATTAGAAGGGTTGAGGGAACCCTTTTGAACTTTGAAAATTGTATATCAGCGTATGCCTGAAGTCAAGAATTTATGACTCCAGCTCGTCCATGCTGTGCTTAAAAAGCTACGCCGGGCACAGCTTCGGCCTAACGTGCTACTACGTGGCTGCGCCACCCGAAACGTAAGCGAAGGCGGATGGTGGAGCTAAGCGGGATCGAACCGCTGACCTCCTGCGTGCAAAGCAGGCGCTCTCCCAGCTGAGCTATAGCCCCATATCAACATGCGTTGTGCTTGCTTTTGCCTTCAAGCCATGTCAACACAAGAAAACGAGGCATCGTATACGCACTTCCGTTGCTACTGTCAAGCCACAGACTGCATCCACATGCCAGAGCCGTTAGACATTAAAGCGGAAATGCATGATATCCCCATCGGCCACCACATAATCGCGGCCTTCGGTACGCATTTTGCCTGCCTCCTTGGCACCCGTTTCACCACCACACGCCACATAATCCGCATACGCAATCGTTTCAGCGCAGATAAAGCCGCGCTCAAAATCTGTATGGATCACACCCGCAGCTTGCGGCGCACTGGCCCCACGCGCCACCGTCCACGCACGCGCCTCTTTCGGCCCAGCGGTAAAAAACGTATCCAGCCCCAAGAGCCCATAGCCCGCACGCACAATCTGGTCCAGGCCCGTTTCCTTAAGTCCCAGCGTTTCTAAAAACTCCGCCCGCTCTTCCGGGTCTTCAAGTAGTGCGATTTCTTCCTCAATCTGCGCGGAAATCCGTGTGCACGGCACATCCTGCTCGGCGGCATATTCTTCTACCTTCTGGCTATGCGCATTGCCGCTTGCCGCTTCCTCTTCCGCCATATTGCAGACCAGCAACACCGGCTTGGAAGTCAGCAATTGCAACAAACGTACACCGCGCGCCTCCTCTTCGCTATGCTCCAAGGCACGCGCCGGCTGGCCCGATTCCAGCAAGGGCAGCAAGCGATCGATCAAAGGCAGCAGCGTCTGCGCCTCTTTATCGCCGCGCCGCTCGGCCTTTTTTAAGCCTTCGATCCGCTTGGTCAAGCTTGCAAGGTCCGCCAGCATCAGTTCCGTTTCAATAATCTCTAAGTCACGCAGCGGGTCCACACCCCCTTCCACATGCGTAATGTTGCCATCCTCAAAGCAGCGCAGCATATACACAATCACATCCACTTCACGAATATGCGAGAGAAACTGGTTGCCAAGCCCTTCACCCTGGCTTGCGCCCTTGACCAGCCCGGCAATGTCCACAAATTCCAGCTGGGTAGGAATTACGTTAGCCGATGCTGCCAGCTTGGCAATGGCGTCCAATCGCGCATCGGGCACGGAAACACGTCCCACATTGGGCTCAATCGTACAGAAAGGGTAGTTCGCCGCTTGTGCGGCAGCGGTCTGCGTAAGCGCATTAAACAAGGTGGATTTCCCCACATTAGGCAAACCCACAATGCCACAATTAAAGCCCATGCCACAATCCTTACAGTTTCATCACAATGCCTAATATATCTGGCGTTGTAGCACCAAATCCACAGAAAGCACAAGTGAAGGATGATTTGGGGTATTGTGCTCCAATATTTTTACCCTATAATCGCGCTGATGTTGAAAAATATCCAACATATCCCTGCCACCTTGCGGCAAAAAACGGTGCACACCCTTGCATGTGGCGCCTGCGCATTTTTTGCCTACAGCGCGGCATACCCTGCGCAGGCACAAATGCCTCCTCCGCCACCGCCACCCATGCCAGCATTCGCAGAAGAAACCGTCTCTGTAGAAGCACCCCCGTTGCCTGATCCACGCAGGAGCACCAATCCGAACTTTGAGTTGCCCGATCCCAGTCTGTTTTCCAGCATTCCTGGCTTTGAAATACCAGAACCTGCTCCAGTAGAGGAAGCACCACCGGCACCTGCCCCGCAACCGCTCTCGGAAGAAGAGAAGAACGCTGAAATCCGTGCCATGCTCGAAGAAATGGAACGCGCCAATACGGTGCAGGCCGCTACTTTAGAAGAAGAACCTGAAACAACCATCGTGCCGGAGCAGCCCACACAGGCAGCAGCGACCACACCCAGCCCAGCACCCGCTGCACCCGCTCCGCAGCAGCATCTGCAGCAAAAATGGAGCCGCTACCTCTATGAAGCCGCACGGCAAGGACGCACCGATGCCCTCCACAACTTGCTGAGCTTGGGCAGCGACCCCAATGCGGCCAACCGATTCGGTGATACCCCCCTGATGGCGGCCGTGCATTATGGCCATCCGCAAGCCGTAGAAGTGTTGCTATCTTACGGTGCAAATGTCAACCATGCCAATACGTTAGGCCTTACTCCCTTGCATTTGGCCGCCGCAGCGGGTCATGCCCCCTTGATCGATGCGTTTTTGCAAGCCGGCGCGCATAAAGATGCCACCAATCAGGAGGGTAACACGCCGTTGATGGAAGCCATCATCGCCGGGCAGGAACTGACCACCAACCTCTTGCTGCGTACCGGCGCAACGGTCACACACACCAACCATCTTGGCATGCAACCGCTGCATCTTGCCGCACAGGCCGGCAACCCAGCGCTTATCAACATATTGATGGAAGCAGGTGCCTCTATCCATGCGACCAATGCAAACGGTGAAACGCCTGAGCATATCGCGCGCAAGTACCAGCACCATATGGCAGAGCGCATCTTGGCCGAACCACGCCTGCAAGAAGAAGAGCGTATCCGTCGTGAGACCCTTGCCAAAGAGCGCCAAAGAGCGATTCAGCAAGCGCCGATGCCTCCTGCGGCACGTGCACCGCTTTCTTTGCAGCCCGCTCCGTATGCGCCTGCTCCCAAGCACCCACATGCCGGCTTCAAGGCGCCACCTGCTCCACACAACATAGCGATTCCCGTACCGCCCCCACCGCCACCACATCTTGTGCACTCGCCTCCGGGCCCTCTGCCCGCTCCCGTAGCGCAGCCCTACCGCCCTGCTGTTGTAGCCGCGCCACCAACGCCAAAGCCGCAACAAGCACCGCCACCAAGCCCGGCGCAAGAGGCCAAAGCCTGGAATATCCGCATGGGGAACTGGATCAAAGCCAACGCACGTTTTTCCCAGCTGACCATGGATGAAAAGCGCTACTGGAAACAAGAAATGATGCTGTTACAGCAAAAATTTCCACACTATTTTACCCCACCGGAAGACCCGGTCGCGCGTCGTCAATTTGAACGGCAAATGGAAAAATGGATGAAGCTCTAAGCAGGGTTTGTAAACCCATCATGGCAAGCAAGGTGAGAGGCAAAAAATCGCCTCTAAAAGTAGGACGGGCAAGCAATCATAAAAAGGAGAACGCAACATGGCGGTACTTGTAGACCAAAACACCAAGGTTATTTGTCAGGGCTTTACCGGCGCCCAGGGCACCTTTCACAGTGAACAAGCCATTGCCTATGGCACCAACATGGTGGGCGGCGTCACGCCGGGTAAAGGCGGGCAAACCCATCTCGACCTGCCTGTGTTTGATACTGTGGCGGATGCCCGCGCGGCCACGGATGCAAATGCAACCGTGATTTATGTGCCGCCTCCTTTTGCCGCGGATGCGATTTTAGAAGCCATCAGCGCCGAAATAGAGCTGATTGTCTGCATTACCGAAGGCATTCCGGTCCAGGATATGGTGCAGGTCAAGCGTGCCCTTTCCGGCTCCAATTCCCGCCTGATCGGCCCCAACTGCCCAGGCGTGATCACACCTGGCGCGTGCAAAATCGGCATTATGCCAGGCCATATCCACAAGCCCGGCACCGTAGGCATTATTTCCCGCTCCGGCACGCTCACCTACGAAGCCGTGTATCAAACTACCCAGCTGGGTCTTGGCCAAAGCAGTTGCATCGGTATTGGCGGTGATCCGGTCAACGGCACCAACTTTATCGATTGTCTGGAGCTTTTCTTGGCCGATGATGCCACCGAGTCCATCGTGATGATCGGCGAGATTGGCGGTAGCGCGGAAGAAGAAGCCGCAGCATTTTTACAAAACAGCAAAATCAAAAAACCCACCGTAGGCTTTATCGCAGGCCGCACCGCACC
>JANQHP010000035.1 GCA_028282625.1 Rickettsiales bacterium
GGATCGGCAATACGATCAGGGCGCCTACCAGCATGATTATGAGTGAATCCGGCGAGGCTGCGGCTTCCACGATGGTCATTTGTTCGGGCACGACATAAGGGAAGAAGCTGTAGGCAAGTCCCAAGAAGCTTAGGATATAGATGCCGATGGTACACAGCAGTGGCAGATAGCAATAGCGGTCTTTTTCTAAGGGCATCCGGCGCAACAGGAGGTAGAGCGCGGCAATCAGTACGCCGGTGAGAATGGGGATGGGAGCCAGCACAATGACGGAAGGAAAGCTGAACCATTTTTCAAAGATACGCTCGCTTAGCAACGGCGTGGCGATGGAGACGGCAGACAAGCCCACGACCGAGTTGATCAGATGGTACTTGGCCCAGGAAACGGCTTTGACTTGCAAGCTGCCTTCACATTTCATGATGAGCCAGCAGGCACCGATGAGGCAATAGGCCGAGGCAACGGCGACCGCAATGAGGCAGGAAAACATGATGCCTGACCAGCTTTGGTCAAAGCCGATGATGTAGGAGCCAAGCATATAGCCCTGCGCGAGGGCGGTGAGCAAGGAGCCATAAAAGAAGCGATTGTTCCAGCGCCATTTCTGCTGATGGGGCACCTTTGCCCTGAAATCAAACGCCACCCCACGAAAGATCAGTCCAAACAGCATGACGGCAACGGGGAGATACAATTCGGTGAGAATGATGCCGTGTGCGGCAGGAAAGGCGACCAGCAACAGGCCTACGCCCAAGATCAGCCAGGTTTCATTGGCATCCCAGAAGGGACCAATCGAAGCAATCATGGTATCTTTTTCGTGGCTGTTGGCGCTATCAATCAACATGCCTACCCCAAGATCGTAGCCATCCAACACGGCGTAAATGAGCATGGAGAGCCCCATCAAAAACGCAAAGGTAAAGGGAAGCCAGCTTCCATCACTGAGTGCTTGTGCGATCATGAAGAACCTCTTGGTTAGGGTTTGATGGTCAGGTTTTCGTTGTCACAATGGCGGTGTGGCGTTCTTCTGCGCCGGCCGATTGTTTTTCCGGATCATGGGAAGAGCCATCGCCCGCTTTGCGTGCCATGTAGAACAAGGTGACGATATAGGCGACCGTTAAGAAGGCGTAGACCGCTAGATACATGATGAGCGTGGAGAAGACCATGCCGCCACTGACGGTGCCAAGGGCTTGCTCGGTGGTGAGGACGCCTTCGACAAGCCAAGGCTGGCGCCCGATCTCCGTGACGTACCACCCGGCAATGGTGGCGATGGTGCCAGAAAAGGTCATGCCGACCAGCCAGCGTAAATAGCGACGCGGCATCGGTTTTTTCTTCGCAAGGAAATACAGACCGACCCATGAGGTGATAAGCATGAGGATGCCAATGACCACCATCAGCCGGAAGCTAAAAAAGACAGGCTTGACCGGCGGGTGATGTTCAAAATCGTTGAGGCCCTGAATTTCACCATCCATGCTATGGGTCACGATGAGGCTGGCGAGAAAGGGAATCTCCAAGGCAAAGTCGTTGCGACGTTCTTCTTCGTTGGGGATGCCAAACACCACGAGTGGTGCGCCACGCTTGGTTTCCCAGGCGCCTTCCATGGCGGCCAATTTGGCGGGCTGGTATTCGCGGGTGTTGATGCCGTGCTCGTGACCGACAAAGATTTGCAGCGGGATAAGAATCGCGGCCACCACGATGGCGGTTTGCAGGGATTTGACCACCGATGGGGCCTTATCCCCTCGCAGGTAACGGTAGGCGGAAAGACCGGCCATTAGGAACGAAGCGGTCAGACCGGAGGCAAGCAGCATATGGGTCAGGCGGTAGGGCAAGGATGGATTAAAGATCACCTCCCACCAATTGGTGACATGCGCTTGCAGTTGCCCGGCTTCGTTGGCGATCATCTCAAACCCTGCGGGGGTATGCATCCAGCTATTGAGGACCAAAATCCAGAACGCCGATGCGGTGGTGCCCACGGCAACCAACACGGTGGCGGTGGTGTGCAGCCAGCCTGGCACGCGGCGAAAGCCAAACAACATGATGCCAAGGAAGGTGGCTTCTAAGAAAAAGGCGGTGAGCACTTCATAGGCAAGCAAGGGGCCTGCCACGTTGCCGACACTTTCCATAAAGCCCGGCCAATTGGTACCAAATTGGAACGACATGGTGACGCCGCTCACGACGCCAATGGAAAAGCTTAAGGCGAAGACTTTGGTGAAGAAAAAATAGGATTGCATCCATGCGGCGTCTTTCGTGGCGTTGTAACGCAGCTTGAAAAACAGCAAGATCCAGCCGAGCGCAATGGTCACGGAAGGAAACATGATATGGAAGGTCACGTTGGCGGCAAACTGGATGCGTGACAACAAAAATGGGTCGAGTTCACTCATGGTGCTTCCTTTTTTACGGTGCGTTGTTTTGCGACTAAAACCGTTTCCATTTAGCGTGCTTTAGGTATATACCGAGTGTGTAGGAATGAACAGAAAAATTTCTACTTGATCGTTCTCTAAAGTCAAGGAATGGATAGCATGCGCATTAAAGACAAGCCGAATTTTACGACCAAGCCCAAGCCCATTACGTTTGGCCCCAAAGACAAGGTGCAAGATGCCTTGGATGTGATGTGTGAAAAGAATATCGGTTCGGTGGTGATAGTGCATCCGGATCAAACGGTGGCGGGCATTGTGACAGAGCGTGACATGATGATCCGCGTGCTGGGTGCAAAGATCGATCCGAAGAAGACGGCCATCTCCAAGATTATGAGCCGCGATGTGCATACGGCAAACGAGCAGGACGAGCTGGTGGATTGGATGCAAACGATGTCCAAGGAGCGGTTTCGGCATCTTCCCGTTGTGGATGAGGAAGGCAAGCTGGTGAATATGGTCTCGCAGGGGGATTTTGTGGCGTATACATGGCCGGATTTGTATGAGAAGGTGAAGCAGGATTTGAAAGGCCGCCTGGCGCGGTCCTTTCAGGTGTTGCTGGTGCTGTTTGCACTGATCACGCTTGGGCTGATTGCACTTGGCAAGTGAGGCTGGGTAGCGTGCAAGGGAGAGGGGTGTGCTCGCTGCTTCGCGGTTGCGTTGCAATGTTCTTTAAGCGTGATTGGGTTGAACGGAACCTATAGATTCTTGCGGCGCACACGGCGCATTGCCTAAAATGCATCCCAGGGAAAGAGCAGGCGGATTCGCGCTAGCCAAATCAAAGTTTTGGACATATTATGTCTTTTGCGTGTGTGGCCCAAAGTGGGGATAGGATGCTGATAAGCTTAACAAAAATATTGGCGAAGAAGCGCAAGCCGGCCATGAAAGATAGCTCTGTTGGCATGCAGTTCCTCAAGCTGCTTTCGGTGCTGTTCGTGATATTGTTGTTGCACATCGTTGCCATGGTGCAGCTTGAAAAGCTACCTGTTGGTGATGCCATATGGCTGACCATGACCTCGGCTACTACCGTTGGTTACGGTGATCTTTCCGCGCAGACCACGGGCGGAAGACTGGCCACCATTATCCTGCTCTATATTGGCGGCATTGCCATTCTTGCGCAGGTGGCTGCGATGTATTTCGAGCACAGGCAGGACGTTAGAAACCGTATGTTAAAAGGAGACTGGAGTTGGACTATGGAAAATCATATCGTTTTTCTGAACTGCCCAGAAGAGGTGGATGAGGAATATTTCTATCAGGCGATTTTGGGCTTAAGAGAAAGCAGCGCTGATTTGGCAAGCCTTCCGATCGTGATTGTATGTGAGCGATTTAAAGACGGTATTTCGGATCGGTTGCGTAAACTGGATGTGGTGCATGTGAGCAAGCCTGTTACGAGTCAGGAGACGTTGGAATCTGCAAGCGTGAAAGACGCACATACTGTGGTTATTCTTTCCAAAGATCAGCTGGATCCCACATCAGACAGCATCAATTTTGAACTGGTGGATCGGTTGCGTGAGATGGGCATTAAAGGTCGCATCATTGTGGAAGCTGTGAAGGATGAAAACCGTGCGAGATTGAAGAAAGTTGGAGCCGATAACGTGCTTCGTCCCATACGTACTTACCCGGAAATGCTGATGCGCGCTATTATTGCGCCCGGTTCAGAGCAGGTGATGGAAACGCTGTTTGATAGTTATGGTGAAGAATGTATTCGCTATGAGGCTTCGGTGAAAAGCAGTTGGCTAGACATTATCCACAAACTAACCTCAAACGATTTAGGTATTCCCATTGCGTTTGAAAACACGCAGGGCGAAGTGGTCAATGTTCCCTCTTCCAAAGACATGGTGACCACAAAAGCGATCTATGTGATTGTGAATGAAGGTCGCAGTAAAACGAGCGAAGCAATAGAAAAAATCCTGCAATCTGCTTAGACATGGCTCAAAGAGTTTGATAACGGTGTCTAACGCGCGTAGTATTTCCAGCCTTTGAGGTAATAGTTCAGCAACACCGGCTGGTCGAGCTGGTTCACGCCAACCTCCCTGGGCTGGATATCTTTTTCAAACACAAACAGGCTGGCAAAGTTATTTGTATCCAGAAACTTGGTCTCCACCGCAATATCAGGTTGGGTGATCTCTTTTTTCGCCGATGAAGCCATGACAAACCCCCAATCCCCAAAAGAAGGGATTTGGGCATGGTAGGGCAGGACATGGTCAAAGCCTGCGGCCCCAATGGTTTTGTGGATGCTCCAGAAGGCATTGGTGGCGAAATAAGGGCTGGTCGCTTGTGTGACAAACACACCATCTTCCGATAAATTCTGGCGTATGAGCGTATAAAACTGCTTGCTATATAGCCGCGCCAAAGCGTTGTTGTTGGGGTCTGGAAGGTCACTGATGATAAAGTCAAAGAGCCGTTCATTCTCACTCAGATAGGTGAAGGCATCGGAAATGGTGATTGTGACCTTGCGTGATGCCAGGCTGTTTTGATTCAGCTGGCGCATCGGGTCGTTTTCTTTGGCTAGCCTGACAATGTTTTCATCCAAATCCACCAGAATGATTTCTTCGATGGAAGGATATTTGAGCAGTTCTCTGACGGCCAAACCATCGCCTGCTCCAAGCAGCAAAACTCTTCGGACTGGTGCATCCTGCAACGAAAGAGGCACATGAATCAGCGATTCATGGTAACGATATTCGTCGACAGAGGAGAATTGTAGATTGCCATCTAGATAGAGCCGGATATCGTCTTTGTGGCGCGTGAGAACAATCTTCTGGTACCGTGATTGCTTGCTGTAGATCACACGATCTTCGTATAAATGGCTATCCCAATGGTGGAGTGCCTGACCGGCAAAGACAATCATGCCCAAAAGAAAAGCGGTTAGGACCGTGGTCATGACTTTCAGCCTGGTTGCACGCCTGCCTATTTCGTCTGCAAACATCCATAACACCACAAAGCCAATCGACATGTTGATAAGGCCGAGCAGCAAGGAAGATTGGTAGACACCAAAGAAGGGCAGGAGGATGAAAGGAAATGAGACCGTGGCGATCAGGGCACCGAAATAATCGAATGAAAGGATATTGGCGATGTTGAATTTCAGCTTGTCATAATTTTGCATTAAGCGTGTGAGGAAAGGAATTTCAAGCCCAACCAGAAAGCCAATCAGCGCGGTAAACAAGACATAAAAGGGGATAAACGCATCCGTATAGGCGTACGCGAAGTAAAGTGCGGGTATGCTGATCCCGCCGGTGAAACCCAGCAGAAGTTCTGCTATCACAAACTTGGTCAGCAGCTCCCCTTCCATATATTTGGACACAAAAGAGCCAATGCCCATGGAGGCCATGTAGATGCCAATGGTCAGAGAGAAATATTTGACGCTATCGCCAAGAAAATAGGATGCTGTGGTGGCAATCAGCAGTTCGTAGATAATGGAGCACAGGCCGGCAATAAACGCCGCGTAGATAAGCGTGATGGCATGCCTCTTTGCTTTGCGTCCCCTTCGCATGCAGATCCATAATTATCTATCGCGTTAAACCTTAGACACTGTTCGCTCATTATAATAACAGTGTCTAGCCTATTTCCCGCTTCCTGGCCCCCCGCCCCGCACACGCGAGCCGCTGATGCTGCCTTGGCGAATATTCCGGTCATAGTAGGTGGAAGGACCCCCGAAATACCAGAAAGAAGGCCCCCGATGGTAGCCATAATACCCCATATAGCCGTAGCCATTGGCGGCGGTAGACATTAAGGCAACATAGATGATGCCCAATATGACGGAGGTGATTAAAACTGTTTTTCCTGTTTTGGTCATTTCTTTCTATCCATCCATTGCTTGTGGATAAGACCGAAAATAATAATAGGTAAGAGTATCGCACCAACTGCTACAAAAAAAGGCACAAACATCGTTAAAATCAGCGAGGATTGGATATTTCTTGTTTTGTTATAGGCGAATAAAAATCCCCCGAACATGATAAGAAAGCCTCCAAACCACAAATGCGGCACGCTGCTGCCGCGTTTTTTGCTGACCGTGACCTTTACATTGCTGGGCGTGCGGCTGCTTTCGGTACTAAATTTGAGGTAATAGGTTCCTGGTTTTGGGAAGGTGACACTCATGGCATAATCATTATTTTTCTCCACCCAGGCGCCATCGGAACTGCGCCCTGAATA